>JAJPJP010000409.1 GCA_021324175.1 Chitinophagia bacterium | reverse complement strand
TAAGTAACAAGCCATATATTTCTATGATTATCCTGGAATATATCCATAATACCGAATTGGCTCCGTGGTATTGCAGGGCTTTCATATAAATGTTTAACTGATAAATGTGATGGGTCAATTAAAATAATGCCTGCTGTACCGGTAACCCAAATATCTCCATTATCATCTTTTAGGATTTTTGATTTTGCAAAACGGTGAAAAGAAGTGATCATTTCGCGGAAACGGCTTACGGTTCCACTGGCAAGATCAATCATACCCATCCCCATGCTGCCCATTTCTACATACCATATTCTTCCCAGCCCGTCTTCGAAAAGGCTGGTGATTCCTTCAGAAAAAGACCCCCATAATTCCATTTGCTCTCCATCGTACCGGTAAAGCCCCTGGCGGGTGCCTATCCAGATAAGACCGTTTTTGTCTTGCAGGAAGCAATAAATATTTTTCCCCAGGAAGTCCTTCCAGTCGTGCGGATCAAATTGATATATGGAGAGGGTCGACCCGGTTTGAGGTACAAGGCGTGGTGCTCTAACGATGACTGGCGGGGGCAAAAGTTCAGTTTTGAAATGCAGGGGTATTGAGGGTATGCTATCGAGATTAAAAGTGGCAGATGGCAGGCTGTCAAAATTAAAGTGTGTTTCAAATCGCGACTCTGGAAATGGTTCAAAACCCGAGCTATCAGAAGGGGCCGATGGCAAGTCGTTGAAATCAAATTTTTTTATCACAGGTTTTAATCTACCAGTCCTGACCGTAATCCAACTTAATTTCTTAGAGGCACTAAACGCAAGTGGTTTGCCGACAGGCTGGGGATAGCCTTTGTCACTCACGGGAAAGGGGATATCTGCAGGGGCGTTATGGCAAGATACGGCAATGATGGTTGCAAAAAGGAGTATCAATAATCTGGCAGACGAATGTAATAATTTCACATTGGTATAAATCTATAACTTTTTAAGTTCTTGGGGTAACATATCAAATAAATCTAAATGAATAATTATGATAAACCCATTTCCCACTATCTCTTGTAGTTTTGCCGGATAAGTCTCAATGAAAGCTCCCTCTAGTTAGTAGCACTTGCAAATAAGCCAAAAGAAATCAGGATAAAAATTTTTACAACAAGATGAGGCAATTAGAACCTTAAATTGTGGCAGCCAATTTAAATACCATTTTGCTTTCGTCCGCTAAAGTCTGCTGGGCTCACCACGTTGCTTGCCATCCTCTCTTGGATTTAGCTTTTACAAGTCCAAACACTTTGCCGAACATTGCCGTCATCGGGAAAATTGTGTCTTGAACAAAAGGTGGAACTCCTCCTAAATAATATTCTCCTTTTAATTGTCGTAAAATATAGCAAGCGTCAAACGATGAAGGCATTTTTGAGTTTTTGCGGTTACATGCTTCAACCAGTTCTGTCAGCAAATACTCAATACTGAGTGCAGGTGTAAAAGTCGCTTTGAATTTTGTCTCCTTACCCCCAACTGCATAGCAACGATGAAGCGTGTTTGCAGGCACAGTGAAAGATTGCTCCGGCTCAAGAACAACTTTCATATCACCACAATCCACTCCAACTTTGCCGTCAATAGCCTCAAAAAGTTCTGTTTGCAAAATATGTCGGTGAGTTGGCGGACCGTCACCACTTGCCGGAAGTGTTACAAGTGTCTCAACGAATCGTCCATTAGTGTCATCAGCTGTCCTGATAAAAGTGATTGTCTCGCCAGTCGCTTTGAGTTCAATTTTTTTGTCCATTGCAGTTATTTATTGACAAAAGTTTGAGTTCTCGCATTGCCCAGAAATGGCAGGTAACGTTTTAAGGTTGCCGTCGTGACGGAATTTGAAAAACGTCCCCTCCGACAACCGGGGCCGATTGATAAACCAATGTACAAAATATTTCCTTCTGCTTGAGCAGATTGGTGACAAAATTGATGTCTCGCATCATAAAATCTCATTCTTTATTTTATGATATTTTGGTTTGTTTCAAAAACCTAAACAGAAATATTTGGATATTCTTTCGACAGTAAACGAAGTAATATGTTTGCCTGATCATATACTCGTTTCCAGACGAGCAATTCATCAGTTTCCAGGGCACCTAGCTGTTTTATCTTGACGGAAAGTCTCTTGAATTCAGCCGGGTCATAAGTTGAAAAATGGAGATCATCTGGTATGTCGCCCGGGGTCAACCAGCCAGTTCTCGCAGCAGCCAATTTCGAAAGCAATTGGTAGTCACGTATGCTAAAGATTGACACCAGTGCAGTATCCAATGCCCATTCAGCCTGGTACATTCCCGAAGTGTACACGTTGTAAAAATTGATATGGGATGCATAAATGAAGATGGCATCTTTCACCTCCGGGTTTTCCACCAGGTCAACTCTTCCCGCATATTTGAATTCGCTCAGCGCAATTTCACTAGGGGTGAAATCAGCATAAGCGGTTGCGTTCTCAATGATCGCTAACAGGCCCTTCTCGTTTTCCTTGATAGGTAAAGAATTGATTTGCTGGATGGCCGAATCCATGTACTGATTAACAAGTGGCGTCTGTACATATATTAGCTGATAAAGGGATGCTGAATCTTTGGTCAGATCTTCCTTGAGCAGGTGGATAAGATATTTTTCTTTC
>JAJPJP010000143.1 GCA_021324175.1 Chitinophagia bacterium | reverse complement strand
ATTTCTCCAGATGATTCCCTGTGTTTGGCCAAGCAGTATGAACTTGGATTTGATATTAATTTCCTCCCCAACCATCATACTTACTTCGGATATGTTCTGCGCATAATCAGCGGAGCCTCCCGGGATATCGATCTTATTTATGATCAAAAGCAGAAAATATTCAGGATCGTCGTGGATGATGATTTTTCTAAGATCAGTTTCTCGGTGGATAGCCCCCGAATGTACCGGCAGTGGAATCAATTCAAATTGAAATTCAATTTGGAAAACCAGGTTCTTCAATTTGATGTAAATGGGAAATCCGTCGGTAGCACTAAGCTCCCCGAGGGACTGCACTGTTTCAAATTCCTGTGGGGAGCGAATGATTTCCAGAAATTCAATACCAAGGATATCCCGCCGATGCAAATAAAGGATATTCGGATTACGGAGGAAGGCAATCTCAAATATTTTTGGCCGTTGGACCAAATGTCCGGAGATACTTGTTACGACAGGATTGGCGAAAAGATGGCAGTCGTTAAAAATCCGAATTGGATAAGGCCGAAACATCAGCAGTGGCAATTGCTTAGTAATTTTTCAATTGGTGGAGATGCCGGAGTCGCATACAATCCCAAACAAGACGAGCTTTACGTCGTCGGTAATGACAGTTTAGCAGTTTATTCATTGACTAACGAGCAGAGGCCCCTGGAATGGTTGCCCTCCAGACATCTCAATCTTCGGCTGGGTAACCAGGCGATTTACGACACCATCCGTGACAAACTTTATGATGTTTATGTTGACCAGCACCGCGTCGTTTCCTACGATTTTACGAAGAGGGCATGGTCGGGGGATTTCGAATACGGAAAGCTCACGGAATTCTGGCATTTTAATAAATTCATTTCGCCTTTGGATTCCTGCCTGTACATCGTGGGTGGTTATGGACAGTTGAAATACAAGAACCTGATTCAGCGCTATTCCTTCGTGACAAAAAGCTGGAATCTTATTAATTCCTCTGGCGATTATTTTTCACCACGTTACCTGGCGGCCCTCGGAATGGATCCGAAAAGAAATGCGGTATATATCATTGGCGGATTTGGAAGCAGAACCGGTGATCAGTTGCTTGGACCGGGAAATTTTTATGATTTGCTCAGATTTAATTTGTCTGACCATTCATTTAAAGCAATTTATACACTAAAGCCCACTGTTTCGCGTTTTGCGTTTGCCAATAGCCTGGTCATCGATCCGAATTCCGAGGAATACTATGCGCTTATCTATCCAAACGACAGCACCAATTCAAAACTGCAAATTATCAAGGGTTCATTTAGGGATTCCGCTTTTTCATCCCTAGCCAATTCGATACCTTATAGTTTCCATGATATTGAATCGTTTTCCGATCTGTATTATTCACCGATCAGTAATAAGTTGTTTGCGGTAGTCCTTCACTATTCCAAGATTGATGATAATAACAGGGTAACAGAAGTCAAGATCTATTCAGTCAATTTTTCCCCGGTTCCCACAGATATTCGGAGCCCCTCTCCGAATATTCAAAGCGGCGGGATCACCGGTCTGATTGTAATCACAGGAACAATTATTGCTCTGGCGCTTGGTATTTTTATCTGGAGAAAAATGACTGGCCGGACTCCCAGGATTCAAAGCCAATTAAATGACTCAATGGTCGCGGGAGAACTGCAGGGACCTGCAGAAATTTCCTATTTATCGCGGCAAACAGAAAAAATAACAAGGTCTTCCATTTATTTGTTTGGTCAGTTCCGTGTTTTCGACAAAGACGCTAATGATTTAACCAGTCATTTCAGCCCGCTGCTTAAAGAGCTTTTTCTGTTGATCGCCACCAACACTTTCCGCAAAGCCAGAGGTATATCTTCCGCTGAGCTTGATGAAATTTTGTGGCATGATAAGCCCGATAAGGATGCAAAAAACAACAGGGCTGTAAACATTGCCAAATTAAAAGTCCTTCTTGAGAAGATCGGGCAATGCACGATAAACAAGGATTCCGGACTTTGGCAGTTCCATATGCTGGATGGTGCCGTCCATATGGATTATAAAGAATACATAGCCTTATTGCAACATCCGTCCCTTGCCAGTCCGGAATATATTCATGCCTTAATTGAAATTATCCGCAGAGGGGCCTTTTTATATCAGACCGAATACAATTGGCTTGATGATATTAAATCCGAGATATCCAACACAGTGATTGAGCTGTGTTTGGGTTACCTCAGGAGCCACAGTCAACATCGCGACCCCGAATTTGCGATTGAAATATGCAACTGTATATTTTATTTTGACCAGCTGAATGAAGATGCATTAATCTATAAATGCAAAAGCCTGATTTCCCTCAAACGTCACACTTTTGCCAATAATATTTACTTAAAGTTTATGAAAGACTATAAGGACATATATGGCACCAATTTTCCTAAAACCTTCCACGAGGTCATCGTCTGATCGGTCGGCAAATCCCTCCCAATACATGATTAATTTTAGAGATGCATTTTTAATTATATGCCGGGCGCCGAATCACGCGATTTATTATTGAATTAATGCAATGTTAATGACTTTGTTAATCTCTTGAAGGTTTATTGCATTTATTGACGAACCGGTGCATTTCGCATTGATTCATTCTTTTGTGCCTAATGAGTAAGCAAGAATTAACCAAGCCATCAAGCCAGGATAAAAAATTGAGTAAAAAGAAGAACCTGTTATTTAAGTTGATCGCTTCCCTTTTCCCCCTTTTCATCCTCTTCCTGTTGGAAATCTTACTTCGTTTTTTTGATTACGGCGACAATATGGACCTTTTCATCCGATCAAAGAACGACGAAAATCTTCTTGTACTAAATCCTTCAGCCGCACGAAAATATTTTGTAAATGAAGGATTGGCGCCAACGGGCAATCGCGAATTCTTTAAAAAGAAGAAAGACAAAAATACATTCCGGGTTTTTGTCCTTGGCGAATCCACAACCATCGGTTATCCTTATTTTCATAATGGCTCCTTCAGCCGTTGGCTCCTTTACCGGCTGACACATACATTGCCTGATAAACAATTTGAAATCATCAATCTTTCTTTAACAGGCGTTAATTCCTATACGGTATTAGACTTTGCCAAGGAATTGATTCGGTACGAGCCGGATGCGGTACTGATCTATTGCGGGCAAAACGAATATTATGGCGCCCTCGGTGTCGGCTCGACCAACAAACTGGGCGGTAATAAACTGTTGATCAGGCTTATGCTTAAGCTCCGAACGTTAAGGACTATCCAACTGCTTAGCAATTGTTATGAAAAAATATTACATGCCGGGCTTTTCAATGAAAAAACCAAAAGCGGTACGCTGATGCAGATGATGGTGGCAGACCAGCAGATTGCTTACCAATCCAAATTGTATTACAGGGGAATCGAGCAATTTCGATCGAATCTCAATGAAACCCTTTGTCTTATAAACAGTCAGCATATTCCTGTTTTTGTCAGTACGCTGGTAAGCAACGACAAGGATCTAAAACCATTTATCGATATCGCTGCCGATAGCGCCCATTTTCCTGGCTTCAAAACAAAATATGAGGCAGGCCTTAGTGCGCTGGGAAATCATGATTCTGCAGCTGCGGACAGTTATTTCAAGAAAGCTAACGAGGTTTATGACAAGGATGCGCTTTGTAACTATTACCTGGGAGTTCTTGCTTGCGGACAAGCAAAGTATAAGGTAGCGGATAATTTATTTTCAATGGCACGGGATCTTGATGGTTTGCGCTTTCGGGCGCCTTCTGAGCTGAACGTTATTATTCGTGAGTTATGCAAGACTTATCCTTATGCACACTTAGTGGACAGCCGGACGGCGTTTGAAAATTTTTCAAATGACCATCTGATTGGTAATGATCTGATGGTCGACCATGTCCATCCCAATTTGAAGGGATATGGAATCATTTCCGACGCATTTTACAGGGCCATTAAAGAGGCTGCGATTATTGCGATACCCAGTCAGGAAGAAATGAGCCTTGATCAGTTGGAGCAGCAAATGCCGATAACGAAAGTGGACTCTCTTTCGGGGGTTTATAGAATAGCCAGGCTGAAAAAAAGTTGGCCATTTCAGGAAATAGGGATAACAGATTCGTTCAAATCTGAATCAAAAGAACAAACGCTTGCGTATGAGATGGCTTTTGAAGGGCTGCCTTGGAAATTTGCTATAGATAGTCTTTATAACTATTATATTGCTAAAAATGATCTGTTGAATGCGGCTAGAGTTATGCAGACCCTTGTCCTGGAGTATCCAGCGGAATCTTCCCTTT
>JAJPJP010000223.1 GCA_021324175.1 Chitinophagia bacterium | reverse complement strand
ATGGGACTACATAATCGTTCAGCAGGGGTGGGCAGCTCCGGTGAGCCTGTTGAGAAGCGGCGGTTGCGCCGTTCAGTGAAACAGGGAAATACCTGCGTGTAATTGCCAATTGCCAACTTCGTGAAACGTACGATATGACCAAAGCTTTCGTCCTCATGCTCAGCGCGATGTTCCTCGCATGCGCGAGGCCCCGGCCAATTCCCAATTGGCAAGCCAAAGACTTTCAGAAGGATGGACTTTTCGGAATCAGTTCTGACCTCGCATATGAGGAACTGCTGTCAAAGAAGAAACCATCAGCGATTGTCGTGGCAGTCATCGATAGTGGAATAGACACGACGCAGGAAAACCTACGGCCAGTCTTGTGGTCCGATACTGAGGATGGTTCCCACGGCAGGAATTTTATTGCGGAGGAAACAGGCAAGGAAGACTTTATCTACCAGCTTTTTTATAAAAAAAATGAGCAGGGTTACGACCGCACGTTCTCCGATTACAAGATGCATGTGGCCAGGCTACAGAGTTTTATTAACCAGCTGCGGCAATCTAAAATCCTGATCGACCAAATGCTTGAAACCATCGGGAAGAACAATCCGTCGACTGACGATTTTAAAAAGTACACCCCGCGCAATGATGTTGACAGGTGGATGCTTGGACTTGTGTTACAGCGTATGCCTGCATATCCTGATTTTGCAACCTTCAAATATGCACAATTAGATAAGCTGCTCAGCAATGCGACCTATCATTTGTCTCACGGATTGAAAATGGATTTACCTCCTGCGGACAATGTGGATACCCTGACCAGCGCCGATGTCAGCAATGACCCTTTGGGCCTGGCAGGCGATCCGATCATGGGTGCATACCATGGAACTTACATAGCGGGGATAATTGCAGCGGTTAGAAATGATGGAAGGGGAATAAATGGGATTGCTGCGAATGCGAGGATCATGGCATTAAAGTTATCGGGTGGCATTAGGGAGATGAGAAATAGCGATCTGGCGAAAGCGATTCGATATGCAGCCGACCATGGCGCAAGAATAATCAACATGAGCTTTGGAAAGACTTTTTCAGTTCATAGGGAATCGGTCGACAGTGCGGTAAAATATGCAATGAGCAAAGGGCTTCTAATGATCCACAGTGCCGGGAATGATGGAATGAACCTCGACATAGATAGCAATGCCTTTTACCCCTCGCCTAAATATCGTGATGGAGCAATGGCCCAGGCATGGATAACGGTTGGAGCGTCTGGCTATCGGGACGATTCAGCCCTCGCAGCGCCTTTTTCGAATTTTGGAAGAACGGCCGTTGATGTATTCGCTCCTGGCGTACAAATCACGTCGACAATTCCCTTTAATGATACGCAAACCTGGGACGGTACCAGCCAGGCGGGAGCAGTAGTGAGCGGACTCGCCGCACTCATTTGGTCCTATTATCCAAATCTTTCGGCCATGCAAGTCAAAGACATTATTCTAAGGTCGGTCGTGAAACGAGAAGTCTTACAAAGCAAATGTTTCACAAGTGGCGTAGTTAATGCCTACAAAGCCCTGCAACTTGCGGCAGACTATAAATAATGTCGGAAGTCTTCTTAATAATTATGCAATTAAATTTTGGCTAAGGCATTTTTATAGAACCACGATTTTCGATATCTTTTCCATTAACTACTCCTAAAAAATGATCCAGGCTGTAATTTTTGATCTAGATGGTGTTATCATTGATAGTGAACCCATCCATTTTAGATTGGAGAATCAAATGCTTGAAGAGCTTAATATTGTCCTGACCTTGCAGGACTACAGCTCTTTCGTGGGGACATCGACTCAAACCATGTGGCAAAGAATTATTGACAAACACCAATTACCTTATAGCGCCTCAGAGCTCGCTGAAAAGAATCATGCACGCTATTTGGAAATACTCGGGCAAAGTAAGGAGTTGACTCCCATCCCAGGCATTAGCGCTTTAATAAAAGGGCTATATGAAAATAATTTCAAAATTGCTGTAGCTTCTTCGTCAGTACCGGATATTATTGCCGCAGTCCTGGAAAAATTTAATTTGTCAGGTTTCTTTTTAACCACGGTAAGCGGAGCAGAGCTCCCACATTCCAAACCACACCCGGGAATCTTCTTAAAAACCGCGGAACTTATTAATTGTTCACCGAGTGAGTGTCTTGTCATTGAAGATTCAAAAAATGGCATTGTGGCGGCGAAGGCCGCCGGCATGAGATGTATCGGTTTTTTAAATCCGAACTCGGGCGTCCAGGATCTAAGCAAAGCCGATGTGATCATCAAGTCATTCAAAGAAATTAGTGTGAACTTTATTCGGAATCTCCAATCATCACCTGAATGAGCAACACAAACCAAACCGAAACGTATTTCCATCGCGTTTTTGTGATCAGACGCCGGTCGTCACATTTCCCGAATAAGGCTCACCTAACGGTTCATGTTCACTATTTCGTTGTCTTCGCTCCCATTTGGCCGCCCATTTTTTCATATTCGACGTCCCTGGGTTCCCATAGCTCTACCTTGTTTCCTTCTACATCAAGAATATGAACAAATTTTCCGTAATCGACCGTCAGAATTGTATCCACAACGGTCACCCCGTTTTTCTTCAATTCTCCTAGGAGTCCTTCTAAGTCTTCAACGCGGTAATTGATCATGAAGTCCCTGGTCGATGGATCAAAGTATTTCGTAGTCTCTTTAAATGGACTCCACGTGGTAAACCCCTTCTTTGTACTGTCCGCACCCTGGTGCCATTCAAAGACTGCCCCGTATTGGCTGGAATTCAATCCAAGATTTGCCTGATACCATTCCCTTATTTTTTTTGGGTCCTTGCACTTAAAAAAGATCCCGCCTATGCCGGTCACTTTTTTCTTTGCCGGCTCGGCGGAGTGCTCTAAAATTATTGTCTTAAATGCGAAGCCAAAACAAAATGATGTCGCAATGATTAAGATCATCAAACTCGCCTTTTTCATGGTGTTGAATGTTTATTTGAATGGCGAAAAGAAATTTTGCCCGCCAATAAAGGGTCAAATGTATGCGATAGACGTATTGCACCCGAATGAGAGTTCGTGAAGGGAATCAAGAATTGACGGATCGCGATCTTGCACCCAGCTAGAACGAATGCCACCTTCCATTAGTGACATTTGTCATCTAAAGAGCCGTCACCTTTCAAAATCCTTCAAATATTCCGCCAAAATCTTGTTCACCTCTGGTGCCCTGTTTAATATGAATGCATGACCGTAGATAATGGCCGGTTTGGGCTTGCGCTATTCTTTTGACAGGAAACAAACCACAAGAAGCATGGCAAAAGCAATATCGCTCAAATTTTCATAAACAAGGTCTTATAAAGTTATTAATATTTGCCAACTGTCTTACCTTGATAAAGGTTTATTGCTTCAAGCCATTTCTTATGCAGACCGATTTTCAAAGGTCCCTTCGCGATCTTCATGCAATCCTTCGACACCGTCAATATGATGAGTTAACGAATTTCAAATTAAACGTGCCCATCGAATTCAATTGGGTACGGGATGTTTTTGAACCGCTGGTAGTCGAAAAGGGACCAGGACGCAACATGCTGGAACTGCTTACAGACAAATCCCCAACTCCGGAAAAACTGACTTACGGTGAAGCCCTGGAAAAAACCAACCAGCTATTGAATTTCTTGCGGGCAAACAATATTCAACAGGGCGATCGGGTCTTCACGATGTGCGGTTTGCACGAAGGACTTTGGATCAGCTATCTCGCATCCATAAAAGGGGGCTTTATTCTGATCCCCGCCGCCAGCATTCTCACGCTCAACGACATAGTTTACAGATTTGAAGTTGCCTTTCCCAGTGTGGTTATTGCTGATCTGGAGAATGTCGAGAAGATGGACCTCGCGCTTTCCGGTTACAGCCGCCCGGTTGCCGTTAAGTTGCTTTTGGAGGGAGAGCGCGAAGGCTGGAAATCTATTAATTCAATCATTGTGCACGAAAAAGAGGCAACCGCGGCAGATACGGAAGGCGACGAAGATCTTTTTTGGTTTTTTACCTCTGGGACGACCGGGATGCCTAAGGTGGTCGCGCACACGCACGCGAGTTATCCGATGGGGCATCTGACGACAGCCGCCTGGATAGGACTGCGCGACGATGACAAACACTATAACATTTCGCAGCCGGGTTGGGCCAAGTTTGCCTGGAGCAGCATATTCGCGCCCATGAATATCGGCGCAACGATCTTTGTTTATAAACCCGCAGGAGGGTTTGTCGCAAGCCACCAACTCCGCGTTATACAGGACCATAAAATCACCACGCTTTGTGCACCACCTACGGCTCTCCGGCTTCTCATCCAGGAAAACTTAAGCCAATTCCAATTTTCTCTGAGGGAGTGTGTTAGCGCCGGCGAACCGCTTAACGCTGAAGTCATCAAGACCTGGAAAGAAGGAACCGGCATGGAACTTCGTGATGGTTATGGCCAAACGGAAAGCACCTGCATGATTTGTAATCTTCCCGGCGGCAAAATAAAATTTGGCTCTATGGGTAAGCCAGCGTTTCTCTATGATATTGTCATCGCAGATGAAGAAGGCAGGGAGCTGCCACTTCATGAAACCGGGCAAATCGCGATTCGGATGGATGCGGACCGTTTCACTGGGATCTTCAAATCTTATGTCGGCAGTGAATCCCGTCAGCGAGACGTCTTCAAAAATGACTTGTATTATACCGGCGACAAAGCCTACAGGGATGAAGACGGGTACTTCTGGTTTGTAGGCAGGGATGACGATGTCATTAAATCGTCTGATTACCGAATCGGGCCTTTTGAAATCGAGAGTGTGCTCCTGGAAGTCGATGAAGTGCTTGAATCTGCCGTGGTGGGCAGTCCGCACCCGATTCGGGGCCAGGAGGTAAAGGCATTTGTTGTTTTGGTCCCGGGTACCTCGCCAAGCCATGAACTCGCCCATAAAATTTTTAGTCACTGCAGAAACCATTTGGCAGCTTACAAAATGCCACGGGTCGTTGAGTTCGTGGTGGCGCTGCCAAAAACAATCAGTGGCAAAATAAGAAGGGTGGAACTTCGAGCGGCGGAAGAAGAACGGAAGGCAGGCGGAAAAACCAGCGACCATGAATACACGCTGACTCACCAGGCGTAATAAGTACGCTTGAACGTCTTATTAACTCAAAAATTTACCTGGCTTGACAACATATTTTCGCAATATCAAATCTCCCGTTTCCCTAACTTTGAATCTACTACGCATGCGTTTCCACTAAAGATCAGCTTTGATTGAATGCTTTGCCGGACATTGGTCAAGATTCAATATTGAGCCTTCATTTACCGTTCAAAAAAAGCCCTGCTATGACGCAGTATTTCAAAACGACGATTCGCCATTTATGGAAAGCTCGCCTTTTCACCTCGCTGAATATTCTTGGCCTGGCGATCAGCCTGAGCGCTTGTTGGATCATTTACCGAATCGTCGATCACGAATTTAGTTACGACAGCTCGCTAAAAAACAAAGATGCTATCTATCGTGTGATCAGCGGATTTATTTTTGAAGACGAGCATCTGCGAAACGGCGGTACGACAGCGCCATTGTATCAGGCCGTCCGGGAGCAGGTAAGTGGGATTAGGTTTGCGGTTCCAGTTCATGACAATTCGGTAATCGCCGCCGAAATCAATACGAACAACGCCGCTTCTACGGTAATTGACGATCCAAAAGGAATTACCGAAACTGATTCCACCTATTTTAACATGCTTCCCTATCGCTGGCTGGCAGGGAACAAGGCTACCGCACTGAATGCTCCTGGATCTATCGTCCTTACTGAAAGCCGCGCAAAACAATATTTTCCCGGTCGGAGCTCTCGCGAAATTCTGGGTCAAACGATAAGATACATTGGCTATGGGGACACCACCATGAAAATGATTACCGGCGTAGTGGCCGATTTGCTCACACCGACTGAGTTCAACGCACGGGAATTTTGGTCGCTGCCCGCCCCAGTTTATCCATTGGAAGAATGGCAATCTACAAATAGCAATGTCAAATTATATTTACAGCTTGACCCGGGAGCCTCCCCTGCAGAAGTTATCAAGAAAATTGACGCGCTCGCCGCGAGGAAATTGCTGGAGTACCAGCGTGCAAATCCAGACCATTTCAAATTTAAGCGTTGGTTTGAGTTGATGCCTTTAGCGGAATCTCATTTTGCGACTGATATCGGTGACGCCTATTCCCCAAAGATCAATAAGAAGTTATTATTTGGCCTGGAAGGCGTCAGCCTGTTCCTGCTCATATTGGCCTGCATCAATTATGTGAATATCAGCGTCGCCGCCATGCCGCAGAGGGCAAAGGAAATCGGCGTCAGAAAAACGCTCGGCAGTGGACAGGGCCGCCTGATCGCACAGTCCCTCCTGGAGACCTTTTTGACCAGCCTGGCTGCATTCACACTCTCATTCGCTATGGCTTCTTGGGGATTCCAAATAATGAGTGACGTCGTTCCGCCAGGCGTAACCTTTTATGAAAATCTCTTGCAATTGGCAGGATTTGCCTTGGTATTGTCCAGTGTTATTACCCTTGTAGCTGGACTATATCCTGCATGGCTCATCACTAAAGTGAAAACGATTAACACATTCAGAAACATCACGATGCTCGGTACGGGTCGCCCGACTTTCGGACTTCGAAAAATCTTAATCGTGTTTCAATTTACGATCGCGCTCGCCTTTATCGTGTGTGCACTGATTGTTTCACGCCAGCTAAACTATCTAATCAGGAGCGATATGGGTTTTGACAAGGACGCGGTTATACTTTTCCACGTGCCATGGAAATATCAATCGGACAAGAATTACAATAATAGGCTATTCTCTCTTGCCCCGGAGCTGAACGCTTTGCCGGGTGTTGCGCGAATTTCTTTGGCGAATTCTGCTCCCCTGGCTTACGAAGTATCCTCCGATGATTATGAGTATAAGCGCGAGGGCAGGGAACCGCTTAAGAGACTTCTCTATAGAAAATGGGTCGATACAGGCTTCCTCGGTCTTTATAGTATACGGATGGTCGCGGGAAGAAATCTGACGCCTTCAGACACATCAGGAGAATTGATCGTCAATGAGACTGCCCTTCGCGCGTATGGATTTGTTTCGCCGCGTGAAGCGCTCGGTAGTTTTTTATTTGCGAGAAACAAGACGTTCACGATCGTCGGCGTGGTGAAGGATTTCCATTTCAGGAATTTTTATACCGCGATTGATCCGCTGGCATTGATGTACCAAAAAAGCAGGCTGAATACGTTTAGTGTAAAGCTTGCTTCGAAAGACCCAGAGAACTGGCACGCCACGATAAATGCGATTGAAAAAAAATGGTATGGCTTTTACCCCCCTGGATCGTTTTCCTTTAAATTTTATGATGAAACTATCCAATCAATGTATGAGGAGGAGCAACATTTCGCCAGGCTTATCGATATGGCCACTTCAATTGCAGTTTTAATCAGTTGCCTCGGCCTCTTTGGCCTTGCCGTATACACCGCCTTTCAGCGCACAAAAGAGATTGGAATAAGAAAGGTTCTGGGCGCATCTGTTTCTGGTGTCACCTGGCTTTTGTCAAAAGAATATTTGGCCCTCGTGGCAATATCGCTTTTGGTTGCTTCTCCGTTCGCATGGTGGGGCATGAACAAATGGCTGGACAATTTTGCATATCGTGTCCCGGTCAGCTGGTGGATATTTGTACTATCGGGCTTAATAGGAATTGTCGTTGCATTTTTAACAGTGGGATTTCAAGCGATCAAGGCGGCCAGGGCCAACCCGGTGACAACTTTGCGAACCGAATGAGCCGGTCCGAAATATGGCCAGGTCAATTCCTCCCTATTGTGTCTTCAGACTATTGATCGGATTTGCCACCGCAGCCTTAATCGTATGGTAACTTACCGTAACCAGAGCGATAAGAACTCCCGAAATTCCCGCCAATAGCGCTATCCATATATTCATATGAATACGATAGGCAAAATTATTAAGCCAGCTACTCATTATATACCAGGAAATCGGAGCGGCAACGGTCAATGCAAGGCCGACCAGCACCGCGAACTCCTTGACCATAATGCCAACAATATTCGTGACAGTCGCACCGAGGATTTTCCGAATCCCAATCTCCTTAGTCCGTTGCACGATAATGAATGCGGAAATTCCAAATAAGCCCAGGGCGGAAATAAATATCGCGAGCATCGTTGACAAATTCACGGTATGAAGCATTTTTCGCTGGTCCTCATAGAAGCCGGCAATTACTGAATCGAAATAGACATAATTAAATCTTTGGCTTGGGTATATTTCCTTCCAGTCCTTTTCTATAGCAGCGATCGTTTGTGTAAAATCGCTCACTTTCTGTCCTTTTGTCGACAACTTAACATTGACCATTCCAAAGTAAAGATCTTTTGATGCCATGACGCTGACAGGCTGCATGACTGTATTCAGCGGCTGGGAATTGAAATCTGCCACTATTCCCACCACAGGGCCGGTATTGGAGATATAAGGTAGCTGGCCATAACTGATAACATGTCCAATAGCATCTTCCGGCCTCTGAAAACCCAGTTGCCGGACCGCTGTCTCGTTAAGAAGAAATTCGGTAACGGAATCTTTCCCGGTCGGCGGGATAAGATTTCTCCCAGCAATGATTTTTATCCCATAGAGTGGAACGTAGTACTCGTCGCCCGACCGGTAAATACATTGCTGTATGAACGTGCCTTTGTCTTGACAATAGACAGTTCCGCCCCTGCTGGAGTTTTCCTGTGGAAGGTCCTGGCTTACGCTCACCACATCCACGCCTGTCAGCTCCCTGATTTTCTCCGCCAGCACATACTTCTCCTGCCCCGGCAGTCTTGGATTTATTTGAAAATTTATGATGGCGTCCCTTTTGAAACCAAGATCCTTGTTGAGCATAAAACGGATCTGGTTGTTAATAACCAGCGTTCCGATGATAAAAAGCAGCGACATCGCAAATTGAAATACGATCAATGCCTTGCGAACATAGTTTTTTCGATTGCCTTCATTGATACCCTGGTCTTTCAAGCACGCCGCAGGCTTGTAAGAAGATAACACCTTGGCTGGGTAGATCCCCGCCAAAATCGACGTAATGATTGCAATTGCCAATAAACTGATATACAGGGATGGGCTTTGCCAGCTAAATGCCATCTCTCTTGGGACTATTTCATGAAAGACGGCCAGTGCAGGCTTGAGCATCAACAGTGCCAATACTGCCGCAAAAATCGTCACCAGGAACGCTTCACAAAGGAACTGGAATACCAGGCTCATCCTGGAACTTCCCATTACTTTTCGTATCCCGATTTCCTTGGCCCTTCTTATGGACTGCGCAGTCGATAAATTGGCGAAATTGACGACAGCGATGGATAGAATGAAAACGGCAATACACATCAAACCATAGAGCGTCGACACCTGGGCCTGCCTGGAATACAAATCGCCTCCATAATCCGCATTGAAGTGTATATCTGATAAAGGCTGCAAATGAAATTTCGTTTTGGCTCCCGAAAATTTTTGCATATTCTGAGCATTCTGCTTTGATAGGATTTCAGTTTGAGCATCATAGTGCTCAGACTTTACTCCTTCTGATAATTTAACGAAGACCTGTCCATTGTCCGAATATCCCCCCTCGGTTACCTTAGGGAGGTAGCCCCTGCGGTTCAGAAAACTCGCCCTGATCGTGGAAATGGAAATAAAGTCCTTAAAAATGATATTGGTGTTATTAGGAAGGTCCTTTACGATTCCCGATACGCTGAGATGCAGCGAGTCATTGTAGATCAATTCCTTTCCAATCATTTCATCAACGGGGATCGCACCAAAATACTGGTGACCCTTACTTTCAGCGAGTACTATTTTAAATGGATCATTTAAGGCGGACGCGGCATTTCCCGCCAGCCATTCGTACCTGAATATGCTGAAATATTCGGGATCGGTAATAATCATATCCGAGACATCGGTCGACTGATTACCTTCATCGAAATGCTTAGGCTTTTTATTACCGTCCGGAACGGTGACAGAAAAGTAATAATTAAAGAAACCTGCAACCTTGTCTATACCGGTGAATTGCGTCCGAATCACCAGTTCATCGCCATAGGGCACATTGGCGATATGATGGATATCACCGCCGCCATTATCCCTGTCCATCACCGCTCGATAGACCCGTTCCTTGTCAGGATGAAAATTTTCGAAGCTAAATTCGAAATGCACGATGAGATAAATCATCATGCAGGCGGAAATCCCGATGGCCAACCCTATAATATTGATCGTTGTCGTGACCTTATTTTTGGCCTGGTTTCTCCAGGCAATCTTAAAATATTTTTTCAGCATGGTAATAGAATTGAAGAGAGAGAATCGATTCAATAAAACCTCAATGGAATCTAGCAAAAATTAGAGTTCGGATAAAATAAAAATCACTTATTAACTTTTTTCCCTTTTACTTACCCCTTAGCGCCTTCGACTCGGCGGCAAGAATCATATTGGCGTCAAAATAGACGCCGGCAACGCTGTCCTTATTTGGCTTTACTTTCAAATAATCACAACCTCCTTTTGTGAGTGATTGCATGCCGCCGAAGTCATACCCCATCAGGTGAAGCATCTCATACTCATCGTCGACGGATAAGATATGCAAGCCGGTTGTATCGGTTCTCCCATCGCCCGTCGACAAGATTAGCTCGACGAGGTTTCTCAATTTAAATATCACACTTTCGCTTTCGGCGGTCTGATCTTTTTTCTCCAGGGCAAAGGCCAGAATATTTAAGCTGCGAAGACTGAATGGCTCCGCTTTAAGGTCGAGGGTTTCATATTTGATCATGGCATCGAAATCCGCCAAGCCGTATTCTTCCTTGGCAAGTATTGGTTTCAGGCTATCCGCATACGGGTCTCTGTCGAAAACAGAATATCCCGACCTGTAGAAATAACCATAATAAAGCATCTTGAAGTCTTCCCTGCTGAGGCCCGTATCACTATTTTGATATCGTTCAAACAGTTTCGGGTAATAGGTATCCGCGTGCTTGTCTTCGATCGCAGATTTTATTTTTTTGTAATCCGGTTTCTGAAAAATATAAGCCTGGGGTCTTGTCATCAACGAAATTGCCAAGCAGAAAGCCAATAAAAAAAATGCTTTCATATCAGTGGTTTGAAATTAAGAAGCCTGTCCCCTCAATCTTGTTTCACCTGCATATGAGATGCATTGATATCCAGCTTTAAATAGCTCTACCCGCAATAATTAGCTAGGCAGTTCGAAGCGAGCATTTCGCTGCATGGGGGTTGTCAAATAGTGGCTTCTCATGACAGTTAGACACAAGGTCCCGACACCAATCGTCCGGAATTCTTGTAAGGTCGTCAGTTTCGTTTGTATTTATAAATTCTGGCTTCATTTTCCTTTGCGGTCCGCCTCCCCTGCTGCCCGTAAATCCTCTGCTTTTCGGCTTTGCTTGCTATCCAGCCTTCCTGCCGAGTCCGTGGTGGCGCCTCCTTTCCTATCCGCCTCCCCTGCAGCGCGCATGTCTTCAGATTTTACGCTTTGCTCGCGCGGAAATTTATCCGGACCACGGTATCCGTAATAACCCAATACTACTGCGATGATAAGCAGCAAAAGCAGGGCGGCTGGAATGTAAACTGCATTGAATGATTTTTTCTTATGAGTAACCTGGTCCGGCGAAATGCTGCCATGAAAACAGTAGCCCGTCTTTGGAATGGTTTCTATCATCATCCTTCCACTGTCGTCAAGCAGTTTTCGTAAAACCGAAATTGCCTGGTTTAACCCTTCGTCGCCACCCGGATAGTCATTCCAAATTTCTTTGACGATCATTTTTCGCGAAACCGCTTTTCCTTTATGGTCAGCCAAGAGAGACAACAATTTCATTAGCCTCGGTTCGACGTGATTTAATTTGCCCGTTCGCCTGTCAGTTACTTCATTTCGTACGGGGTCCACCTCAAATCGGTTATTAATCACCATAGCAACTTCTTTAGTTTACTTATCGCTCGTCTCCAGAGAATAATTTTTATGGATCAAATCGATCAATTGGTTCGCTTGGGTTAGCTCCAAAGTCAGGCGCGGCAGATAGGCTGTTCTTGCGAGGTTATACAGGGTTGACAAAACATTCATGAATTCATTCAAATTTCGTTCGTCGAGAATTGCCTTTACCGGCGTTTTATAAATTGCGCTGTCATTTGCCCCCGCTTCAGCATAATAGCCGAGATAACAATTGAAGGTCTTATTTCGGATCCGGTGATGTTCCAGGCGAAGATTTTCAAACCTCTCGTGTATTTGGTCGAGCCTGATTTGATTGTTCCAGTATTGCAGGAGATCATCCGATACTTCCTTATCCCTGATTAATCTCATCGCACCGGAGTTTTTCAGCTGTGAGGCCGCACGATCATTGAAGATCACGTCAACGCTAAGTCCGGACATCAGAACAAGTTGAATTAAGCAACTGTCTGTTTTGGACTTAAGCCTGTTTTGGGCATAAAAAATAATCAGGCTGTCGCCGTTCAGTATATCCATATTTATTCGTCTGATGCTGTAATGCATCGCTGCGGTATCCTTCCTGAGGTCTTGTTCGAGCAGATTAACGTATTGATTCTCTTTTTCCCTGTCTGAAATATGTTCTCTTAAGCTCTCGGCAAAAAAGCCTAGCGTCACCGCAAGAAAGATCATAATAAATTCCAGGAAATATTCTTTAAAGGATTTTTTTTCAACATGCGGATGGTGCACTTCCATATTTAACCATTATAATTAGAAACAACTTAAGCCATAGCCACTTAAACCCCGATCCCTGCGTTGTAAAAGTATGGTATTCTAATTGCCATCCTGCCCGGTCCGTCGAGAAGAATCGGAACCAGAAACAGGGCCCGCCAATCCTTTAAGGCGAATACCATTAAAACTTAAGCTTTTCTTGATCTTTTAAAAAGCTCTTGGAAAGGCGCGCAAATGCATTCTCGGTTACATTTGCATCGACAATGAAAACAAAGTTCTTCCCCTTATTTGCATTCTTACTCGGGCCATTTTGTGTGAGCGCCCAGCGGCCCACTGCAGCAGCCGGTAAAAGAACAGATGACTATATCCGGGTCATGATGGCAAAAAAGCATATTCCGGCGGTTTCGGTGGCTGTCCTGAAAGAAGGGAAAATCCTGAAAATGCAAAGTTATGGCATGGCCAACCTGGAAACCCATACCCCTGCCAGTTCCCAAACGCTTTACCAGCTAGGCTCGATTAGCAAGCAATTCTTAGCGACAGCTGTAATGACGCTGCAGCAAGGCGGGAGGATCAACCTGGACTCACCCATCAATGCTTACCTGGACAGCTTGCCTTCAGCCTGGCAAAAAATTACTGTACGCAACCTCCTTTCCCACACTTCAGGGTTGGTAAGGGATGACCCTGACTTCGACCCGCTTAAGGTGCGCCCCCTTAGCGAGGAAATTAAAGCCATCTATTCGTTGCGGCTCGATTTCGACCCCGGTGCGCAGTGGGACTATAGTAACATGAACTACTATGTACTGGCAGCCATCATTGAAAAAATTGTCGGGACAAACTGGGCCGCCTGGATCAGCCAAAATGTTTTTGAACCTGCCGGGATGAGCCACACCCGAACGAACAGTTGGACCGATTTAATCCCAAACCGCGCGGACGGTTATGAATGGACACACGATAGCTGGCAGAACGCGTCGATTCGGCTTGCCCTGCGGCCAAGCGGCGCATTCGTCTCCACCATAGCCGACCTCGCAAAATGGGATAACGAGCTGTATACTGATAAACTTTTGACAACCTCAAGCAAGAATCAGATGTGGACAGCAATGAAATTGAATAACGGCGATGCAACTCACTATGGATTTGGCTGGTTTATCGATTCGATCAACAATCACCTTCGTATCCATCATGACGGCGGCGTTCCGGGTTTCAGGTCGGATTTTGAACGATACATGAATGATGGGCTTTCGGTAATCGTCCTGACCAATTCCGGCGGAGCCAATGCCGAACGCATGGCTCAAAACGTTGCGGGATTTTTTATGCCCGCACTAATGCCGCAACCGGCGAAGGCAATTTCTGATACTGAACCGACGATGACCGCAAGGGTAAAAAGCTTCATTGGCAGGTTGCAGCAACACGCCAATATTGATAGCAGTACTTTATCCCCGGAACTTGCAAAAAATTACAATATAGACGGCGCACGCAGAATGGCGGACGCGATCAGCGGCAAAATTTTTTCGGTTATTTTGATTTCGCGGCGGGAAAAGAACGATAGGCGAACCTACCGGTATCGTTTGGATTACGGCTATGATTATGTGGTGCTGGTCATTCAATTCAACTCGCAAAATAAGATCACGGGGTACGGCATCGCTGATTGAGGGTTATCCCCAATTGATCTTCATCATTCCACCACAATAACTTTTGTGACGTACCCGTGAAACGATTGATGAATGCAATCTAGCGTTGCACGCCTTTTTTCATCGCACCACTTATTGGGAAAATTTCAGAACGGCGTCCAACAGCTCATCAATCATCATCCCCAGTTCATCGCCCAAGCCGGATTTATTCGCTAACCAGACGATGCCTGTTCTCAGAGCAGGGACCACGATACAATAGCTGCGAAAACCAAGTGCGCCGCCGTCTTTCCAAACCATTTTTCCGTATTTGCCATAGTTGATATTCCATCCAAGGCCGATACCCTGAGCGCTGGTCCCAAAAGTTTGCTGGTGCGAGAGTGCAATGGCCGGGTCCTTTTCTGAAATATTATGCCGGATAAACGAAACCATGTCGGCGCTCGTAGAAAGCAGGGCTCCCGAGCCGCCAAACATATTAAAATTGTTATGCGGCATCACGAGGCCGTTTTCATCGTAACCTTTCATATAGCTGGTGGTATCGCTGATCGCGAGCGAAGGCCTGGTATCCTTCATTCCAAACGGCCGCGTAATGTATTTCTCTACCAGTTTCGCATAGCTCATTTTATACACCCGTTCGAGGATGATTCCTAAAAGCTTAAAGCCAACGTTCGAATATTGGTAAGTTGTTCCGGGAACGGTATGTGTCGTCCCCTTTCGCAGATCGTCAAAGAATTTCTGATCCGTGTAGGAATCATACATTTTAAGCACGTCGAACGATGAAGTATAGGCGCTCAGATCAGGAAGTTCATGAAGCAGCCCTGAGGTGTGATTGGCCAAATGAACGATCCGGATGGGCTGGTCATGATAGGCAAGATTTGGAAAAACTCCGTCCAGCCATTTCCGGCAATCGTCCTGGAGCCTAAACTTTTTGTCAATAACTGCCTGCGCAACCAGGATCCCGGTAAACGCTTTGGTGATCGATGCGAGCTCATATACTTCGTGCGAACCCGGAAGTCGCTGCTTTCCCTTTTCGGTCGTGCCATAATCATACAGGTATGTTTTGCCGTCTTTGACGATACCGATGGAAACGCCCACCAGCCTGTTATAGACCATAAAGGAAGTCGTGATGACGTTGACCGCTGAATCGAGCGAAGATTTCAACGGGTTATCCGTGGGCATTTTTTTCATCTCGGCAGCCGGTACCGGTTCCTGCAGGAAAGTGAAGTTGAAATCGCTAAACAGGCCGCCTGAATCTTTCAGCGAAAAGCTCATGGTTTTCCTCGTTCCTGTCCACTTGTAATAACTCGCACCCGCTAACTGTTTATATTCTTTGGATTCAAGAACCGGGCCCGTCAGCCCATAGATATAATTCAGCCATTCTTTGATGGCCTCCCTTTTTGACTTTTTTTTCCATGGAGTCGTCCCAAGGTCATAGATGCCATCAAAGTCTCTACGGTTAAATCGTGAGACCAGCGAATCTTTTAAAATCATATTGGCGGTCTTCTGATCACCCTGCGCATAAATCACGAAGGAAAGCAGGATGAAAATTGAAAAAAAAGTCGGTTTCAATCGCTGGTTGAATATTGATCATGCAAAGATGCCGGGTTCTCCCTGAGATAAATAGCATCAAATTAGCCTTCGATCGATATACTGCCATGATGCTCCCCGCTGAAAACAAGCGTGATACAACTTGACGCAACTTGAAAGCCCCTCGCGACAATTCAGCCCTGCTCGAATCGATAGCTTTGGCAGCATCATGAATATCATCAAAAAAAAGACAGTCATGCGTGAAACATGGATTGCTCTAATCGCCCTGATATCGCTTTCGCAACCCGCCTCCTTTTCCGCAAAAGCACAGCAAAACTTTTGGACAGGTCCGAACGCATACCTTGGCCAGACGCCTTCCGGCGACATCCCGGAACCATTTGCTCCACATTTGCTGACCGATTCAGGCTATTTTATACTGGGCAGGGTAGCTTTTTCTCCAGATGGCAGGCAATTTTTTTATGGCAACAACGACGCCTGGTTCAGCAGTGAGCATCAGCGCCTAAGCTATTTTAGATTTGACGATGCCAGTCAAAAATGGCAGGGGCCGGTAATGCTGGCCAGGTATTACAGCACGCCGACATTTGCGATGGACGGGAAAACCCTGCTCGTCAGGTCAGGCTACATCGAAAAAATGCATGAGACGCCAAATGGATGGAGTGCGCCTGAGTGCTGGCTCAAGCGCAATTATCCGTTATTTGATTACATGCCTACCTTGAGTGGCCGGGCTTATGTAGGCAGCTCGGGCACCTGGGGTAAGCCGTCCAATGCCAGCGACTGGCAATTTGCCGTGATGCCGGCAGACATCCATGACACCTCAATTAAAAGCCTCGGTCAGCCTCTGAATTCACCGGGCTTTAATGGCGACTTCTACATCGCCCCGGATGAATCCTATATCATTATCAGCGCTAAAGAAACGCCGGATTACGAATGCGAACTATGGATTAGCTTTCGAAATGCCGAAGACAAATGGAGCCAGCCGCAGAGCCTCGGCCCCGCCATCAATGAAGGCAAGGCGCACCGATTCGGTCAATATGTTTCGCCGGACGGCAAATACCTGTTTTTTACCAAGGGCACCAGCCCAAAAGACTGTGGCTTGTACTGGGTCCGCTTTGACGGTTTGTTAAGTAAAATGAAGGCGCAGGCCAAATGGTAATCATGCTTAACCGCCTGCTTTAAAATATGATTGGCCCTGCAGGGTACTACTATGAAACATCATTGCTTCGCACACTTGTGCGGCAACAAGGCTATTCAGCAATAGGGAATGCTTGCAACGCTTCCTCCGCTAAAATTTACCCGCTCAAATTCTTTCGTTACCTCTTTTTTTTATATTTTTCGATACCAAAGCTATACTATGAAAAAAAGGGAATGGTTACTCCTCTTATCTCTCTTGACTGTTTCAAATCTCGCGGCGCAAACAACTGAACAAAAGGTTCGGGACGCATTCCTGATTACGCGGATGGCCGAAAAATTCCACGTGCAGCCACGCCCGCTGGATGTCCAAATGTCCGATGCCCTTTATCGCCAGCTGCTCGAAAGTCTTGACGAAGAAAGAATATTTTTTTTGCAGGAGGATATTAATAAACTGTCTGCGTTCAGGTTTAAGCTCGCTGATGAAATTAAAAACAGGCAGCCGGCCTTTTTACAACTATTGATGTCAATCTATAAGCAGCGATTATCGCAGGCCGACACCATAACAGACAACATTTGCAAAAAGCCTTTTAATTTTTACGTTAAAGAAAAATTCACGGTCTCTGAGGACACGTCGTACGCCACCAGCATTGCCGGCATGCATGTCAAGTTGTATAAATTCATCAAATTCCTGATGCTGTCGACTTACAGAAATATCTATGAATATTCTTCGCCGGTAAAACCCCCGTCAAAAAAAATGATTGACAGCCTAGAGCCGGGAATCCGGAAAAGCGCCAACGGTACGATCAAACGATTAATCAAAAGAATCCTGCAAAGCCCCCAGGGCATCGAAAATATAATCGGAAACATTTACTGCCAAGACCTGGCATCCTGTTATGATCCGCATACGGCATATTTCCCCGCGGATGTGAAAGCATCTTTTGAAAGCATGCTCGGAAACAAACCGATAGCATTTGGGTTTTCCCTCGAGGAAGACGAGGATGGCAGGCCGGAGATCGGGCGACTGCAGCCTGGGAGCGCTGCATATCAGTCGGGCCAAATCAACGAGGGCGATAAAATTACCAGCATCAAATGGGGCAATAAGGATGCGATCGATGTGTCCGGTGCCGCTACAAAAGAACTCAATGAAATCCTTTCCGAATCGGGCGGGGACAAAGTCACCCTTGCCGTAAAGAAGGCAGACGGGACAAAAAGGCAAGTCACATTACACAAGGAAAAACTGGAAGTGGCTGATGACGACGATAATAAGGTAAAGGGATTCTTACTCAAGGGGGCGAAAACGGTCGGATACATTTCCTTACCCGATTTTTACCAGGATTGGGAAAATAACTCGGGTGTAAACGGGTGTGCCAATGACGTAGGGAAAGAAGTCATCAAACTGAAAAAAGAAAATATGCAGGGTCTGATTATTGATTTGAGGTATAATGGAGGGGGATCGCTGACTGAAGCCATTGAACTTGCAGGGATTTTTATCGACGCAGGACCGGTCGCCCAGCTGAAGGACAGGGGAACAAAAATGACGACATTAAAAGACGTCAACCGTGGAACCGTCTATGACGGGCCGCTGGTCATCCTGGTGAACCGGGGTTCGGCGTCAGCTTCGGAACTGGTCGCCGGGACGCTGCAGGACTACAACAGGGCGTTAATCGTAGGGTCGCCAACATTCGGCAAGGCAACGGGGCAGGTAGTGTTGCCCCTGGATACTTCCATCAACCTCCAGACTTATAATGGAAAAGCCCAGGCAGCGAGTTACGTCAAGCTCACGACATTCAGGCTATATCGCGTGAATGGCACAACTGCGCAAAAGAAAGGAGTCATTCCAAACATTATTATTCCTGATCCGACTGAAGTCAGTTCACAGGAAGGCGAAGCAAACGAAAAATTTGCCTTGGAGCCGATGATCGTCGACGCCAATAAATATTATACACCGCTTCCGCCGATACACCTTACGGATGCGCAAAAAGCTGCGAAGCAGGGATTGGATTCGTCGGCCTATTTCAGGGCGATTGCCAGCTACGTTCAATCATCCGGGACCGACGTCCAAAAAACAGACATCTCGCTTCTTATCGATGACTTTCTGCAACAACAAGCAATCAGAAATGAACCGCCGACTATTGACGATTATCCTGAAAAAAATAACATTTTTACCGTATCAAACAATGCCTATGAAAAACGCCGGATTGAATCCAATAAAGACCTGAAAGAAGCAAACGATGAATTGAAAGAAGACTTATTAAACGACCCTTATATCAAAATCAGTTACCGGGTGGCGGCTGCCTTGGTAAAATGACCCAAAATTAAACGAATAAACCAAAAACCTTTCTTTATGCTAACCTGTGTACGTGCAAGCTTTTTTGTTATTTCTCTTTTTTCCGTCGTGACATCTACCGCGCAGAATCTTGACAATCCTGGCGATTACATTACCGCCATTGGTAAAGCCCACGCCGACATGGACGCAAAGTATATGGCCTACCTGAGTGCAGCTGCGCACGGTCGCCGGGCCAAAAAAGTCGAAAAACTCCGGCAGGAAGTGTTGGACAATATAAACCAATGCCGACACAATACCATTGAACTGCCCAAATATAAAGGAGACAATTCTTTGCGCCAGGGAAGCATTGATTATATTCAGTTATGCTACCGCGTCTTTAATGAAGACTATAAAAAAATCGTTGATGTCGAAGACCTTGTAGAACAATCGGTGGATGAAATGCAGGCTTATATCCTCCTGCAGCAAAAAGTGGATGAAAAATTGGAGGAGGGGCACCGGAATCTCGAAAAAATCACACAGGAATTTGCAGCCAAATACCATGTTAACCTGATCGAAGATCAAAATCCCCTTGCGGAGAAAATAAAAACCGCCGGGAAGTTGGATAAATATGTGAATGCCGTTTACTTATTGTTCTATAAATGCAACTGGGAAGATCAGCAGATCGTGCGCGCAATGAACAACAAGAAAGTGGACAACCTCGAACAGTCCAGAAACGCATTAAGCCATTATGCAGACGACGGGCTTCAGGGCCTGGACACCTTAAGAACCTTCGATGGGGACCCTTCCCTCGCCAATGCCTGCAGGGACGCTCTTCTATTTTATAAAAATATGTCGGAAAATGACTTGTCAAAACTTACGGACTTCTATCTCAAAGAAGAAGAATTCGACAAAATGAAAAAGCAGTTTGACGCGAAATCTCAAAGCAGACGGACCAAGGAAGATGTCGATGCCTACAATAAGTCAATTAAGGACATTAATGCCTCGGTCAACTCGTTCAACCAGACGAATACAAAAATCAATAAGGACCGCACGGAAACGACTACTAACTGGCAGAACTCCGAGAAACATTTTACCGACGAGCATATGCCACATTATAAATAGAAACAATTCATGCGGGGTGATCTGGCTTGCTTCTGCATCATCAAGGCGGCCTGATTCAGATAAATAACGCTAAATTTTCCCTGATTATTAATTCCATTGGTTCTATTATTACGAGAGCGGAATGCATTTAAATGGCAAAACGGTATATTTTTGCCGGATTCATACGAGGCAACCCATTCGCCGGGTGCATTGGTTCGGCCTATAACCCATTAAACTTTATTTTGCAAATCAAACTGTAATGGTGAATCGAAAACTTAGGCTTTACGCATTTATCTCAGGCATTTGCATCCAGCTAGTCTCTTGCGGCGGCGACGACAAGAATAATATGCCCGGGGGCAATATGCCTGGCGCCAATATGAGTGAGCAGGTCAAGGATTTCAGGGTACTTACGCTCAGTCCCAGGACTGCGAAGGTCAATCTTGATTTCCCTGCAACCCTGCAAGGCCAGCAGATCATTGAAATCAGGCCCAAGATTGACGGGTACCTCGATGCCATTTATGTTAAGGAAGGAGCCGCTGTTAAAAAAGGCCAGCTACTTTTCCGAATCAGCAACCCACAATATGAGCAGGAAGTGGTTACCGCCAGAGCAAGCATAAAAAGCGCAGAGGCTGACGTGGATGCGGCCAAAATGCAGGTTGCAAAGACCAAACCGCTGGTAGACAAAGAAATCGTAAGTAAATATGAGCTCGAATCCGCCGACTATTTGCTGAAAGCAAAAGAGGCGTCATTGATCCAGGCAAAAGCTTCTCTGCAAAATGCACTCGCCAATGTGGGATACACGGTGCTGCGCAGTCCTTCGGATGGAGTAATCGGGATGATCCCTTACAAAGTTGGCGCATTGATCAATACGACAAACACTTCTCCACTGACGACGCTGGCAAACATCCAAAATATATATGCATACTATTCGCTGAATGAAAAGCAATTATTGCAATATTTTGAAAATACATCCGGTTCATCCATTCATGAAAAGATTAGCAAAATGGCGCCCGCTTCGCTGATCCTTGCCGATGGCACTTTATATCCGGAAAAAGGGAAGATAGAGATGGCAAGCGGGATCATCGCTACCGAGACGGGCACGGCTACCTTTAAGGCTCTGTTCTCCAATCCATCGGGCATCTTGAGAAGTGGCGGGAGCGCAACGGTCAGATCGCCAACGGTCATTAACACGGCACTGATCATTCCACAAAGTGCTACCTATGAAATGCAGGATAAGAAACTAGTATATATCGTTAACGGGAACAATAAGATTTCGAGCACGGCTTTTACAGGAGTTCCCTCTGACAATGGGTTATATTACATTGTCACCAGCGGCTTAAAGGCTGGTGACAATGTTGTTTTAGAAGGACTCGTTGGGTTAAGGGACAGCCTGCAAATTATTCCCAAGCCCGAAAACCCTGACGATGTATATAAGAATTTTCAATAGTTATTTGAAAATAAAATGATTAAACGATTTATCAAAAGACCTGTATTCAGCACCGTGATTTCTGTGATTATTGTACTGCTCGGGATCCTGGGCCTGCTAAAATTGCCCATTGAACAATATCCGAATATTGCGCCGCCGACTGTACAGGTATCTGCGAACTATACCGGCGCAAATGCGGAAGTCGTGCTCAGGAACGTCATTATTCCGCTCGAAGAAGCGATCAATGGCGTGGAAGGGATGACCTATATGACCTCTTCTGCAGCAAATGACGGGAGCGCATCGATACAGGTATATTTCCAGGTGGGCACTGATCCGGACAAAGACGCGGTCAATGTACAGAACCTTGTGGCGAGTGCCACCAGCCTGTTGCCGCAGGACGTGGTAAAAGAAGGAGTAACTGTCAGAAAACAACAGAGCAGCATGGTGCTCATCTTTGCTTTATATAGTGACAAGGCCGCATATGACCAGACCTTTTTGCAGAACTACGCCAACATCAATATTCTGCCCCAAATAAAAAGGGTTCCAGGCGTAGGCGGCGCCCGCGCCTTTGGGACACGTGACTATTCCATGCGCATTTGGCTAAAGCCGGATTTGATGTCGGTTTACGGACTAACCCCCGACGACGTCTCTGCTGCGCTTAGCGAACAAAATATGGATGCTGCGCCGGGAAAATTCGGTGAGAACGGCAACCAGAGTTTTCAATATGTGATCACCTATACAGGCAAGCTACAAACCGTGTCACAATTTGAAAATATCATCATCAAATCAAAAACCAACGGGCAGATCCTTCACTTGAAAGATATTGCGAGGGTGGAGATCGGCGCACTCCTCAATTCTTTTGCAGCCGCCTATAATGGACATCCTGCCAGTGGCATGGCCATAAGCCAGACTCCCGGCTCAAATGCGCGGGACGTGATCAACCTGTCCAAGCAGGCAATGGAAGAAGCAAGCAAATCTTTCCCCGATGGAATTCATTATAGCATCGTCGTCGACATTAACCGGTTCCTTAGTGCCTCCATCGAAAAAGTCATTACGACGCTGCTTGAATGTTTCGCGTTGGTGTTTCTGGTCATCTTCATTTTTTTGCAGGATATCCGTTCTACGCTTATTCACGGCATATCTGTCCCCGTTTGCATCATCGGGACATTCTTCTTTTTGTACGTTTTTGGATACAGCATCAACCTGCTCACCCTGTTTGCATTGGTGCTTGCGATCGGCATAGTCGTCGATGACGCAATTGTTGTCGTGGAAGCAGTCCACGCCAAATTGGAGCACGGTTATCAGTCGCCCCGCAAAGCGTCTATTGACGCCATGCAGGAAATAACCGGCGCCATCCTATCCATTACGTTGATCATGGCTGCTGTGTTCATACCCGTCACTTTTGTAAGCGGTTCAACCGGTGTATTCTATAAGCAGTTTGGCGTAACACTCGCAGTAGCTATTGGAATTTCAGCGATCAACGCGTTAACGCTTTGCCCGGCGCTTGCGGCCATGTTCTTGAGGCCGCCAAAACATGTGGAGCACGAAAACAGAAATTTCCTGCATAGGATTGGTGCAGGCTTCAACGTGGCATACGATTCGTTGACGGCAAAGTACTCCCGAAGCATTAAGTTCCTCTCGCAAAAAAGATGGATCATCTTATTGTCCGCAGCCGTCTTTTCCGGGCTTTTTGCTTTCCTGATGAAAACGACGCCCTCGAGTTTTGTACCCGATGAAGATATGGGAACCATTTTCGTTTCGATCAGCCTTCCTTCCGCTGCCTCCATGGAACGCACTGCCGCTATCGTCGAACGGGTAAGCGACAGCGCACAGACAATCCCCGAAGTCGAACATACTTTCCGCGTGGTTGGATTTAATTTCATGGCCGGTGACGGAAGTAACTATGGAATTGTTTTCCTTAACCTCAAGCACTGGAGCCAGAGAAAAGGGGTCACCAACCTCGACGTCATCAAGAAGCTCGATCAAAAAACGGCGAACATACGCGAAGCGTCCATTTTCCCCATGTCGCTGCCGACGATTACGGGCTTTGGCGGTACCGGCGGATTCTCATTTCAATTGCAGGACAAAGGAGGCCACAGCATCGAGGATTTTTATGCTGTATCGAAAAATTTCCTGAATGCTTTGAACAAACGGCCCGAGATCCAGTACGCAACCACTTCATTCGATCCAGGCTTTCCACAATATGAGCTCAGCATCGATGTGGCCAAAACCAAGGACGCTGGCCTTGGCGTGAACGATATTTTGAATGCCATGCAATTTTATTACGGGGGTTTTTATGCTTCCAATTTTAACAAGTACGGCAAGCAATACCGCGTGATGATACAGGCTGATACGAGTTATCGCGCAAATGTGGAAGGCCTCAACAAGATTTATGTCAAATCAGGCAGCACCAAGATGGCGCCGATTACTGAATTCATCACCATGAAACGCGTGTACGGTCCACAGAGCATATCGCGATTTAACATGTTTACTTCCATTTCGGTGAATGGTACGCAAAAACCGGATTATAGTTCGGGCCAGGCGCTGGTAGCCATTAAAGAAGTGGCCGCGAAGACACTTCCTCCGGGATACGGATATGAATATTCTGGGATTAGCCGCGAAGAACAGACGAGCGGTACACAGTCAGTGTACATTTTTCTTTTAAGCCTTGTGTTTGTTTACCTGCTGCTAAGCGCCCAATACGAAAGTTATATCGTTCCATTTGCCGTGCTGCTTTCGATGCCCGTTGGCTTGTCGGGCGTTTATATATTCGCCAAGATGTTTGGCATCGGGAATAATATTTATATGCAGATTTCGCTAATCATGCTTATCGGCTTATTGGCGAAGAACGCCATTTTGATCGTTGAATTTGCCCTCGAAAGAAGAAGAAAAGGAATGAATCTCGTACAGGCAGCGACAGAAGGCGCGAAGGCGCGGCTGCGCCCGATATTAATGACATCATTTGCATTTGTCTTCGGGCTGATGCCCCTGATGTTTGCCACGGGTGCGGGTGCTTATGGCAACAGGTCGATCGGCACCGGCGCCATAGGCGGCATGTTGATAGGCACCGTTCTCGGGGTATTTGTTATCCCAGGATTGTTCATCATTTTCCAGACTATACAGGAAAAAGTACGGGCCAACAAATATGACGAAAACGACGAGCTGGTCCTGAGTTAAACTTTTTTAAAGGAAGAGCTGACCAAATGAGAAAACAAGCAAGGCGGAAATACATATGTGCTTCGGTAGGCTTTCTGATGATCATATTCGTGAATTCTTGCAAAGTAACCCGGCAATACCAACTGCCTCCCGGCGCGACAGCCGATAACTTATATAGAGACTCGTCCCATAATGATTCTGCAAATAATATCGCAACCATTTCCTGGCGGCAAATGTTTACGGACACTTCGCTCCAATCGCTTATCCAGGACGGTATCAATAATAATTTTGATTTGAAAATTGCGATGGCAAGGCTCAAGAGCGCTGCGGCCAATTTTAAGCAGAGCAAACTTCAATTTTACCCCGGGGTCGATGCCAATGCCAGCGCAACCTATCAAAGAGTCCCGTCAACCCAATTCGGTTTCCCCCAGACCTATTCGATTGGTATCACTACGAGCTGGGAGGCAGATGTCTGGGGTCAATTGCGAAGCGCGAAAAAAGCGGCGCTTGCGTCATTGTTGCAAAGTGAAGCATACAAGAGGGCGGTGCAAACACAATTGGTTTCCGACATCGTTACCAATTATTACGCGTTGCTGGCATATGAAGCGCAACTGCGTGTTACAGAAAAAACTGTTGCGAACCGGGCAACGGAAGTAGAAACTATGAAGGCGCTGAAAGAAAGTAATGTCGTCACGGGTGCAGCTGTTGTGCAAAGTGAGGCCAATCGTTACTCGGTGGAAATAACGATCCCGGACCTGAAACAGAATAT
>JAJPJP010000084.1 GCA_021324175.1 Chitinophagia bacterium | reverse complement strand
GGAGTACCTATAGCTGCCTGCTGGCATTAAAAAAAGATGATGAATTGGATCTCAAAGAAATTGAATCACTTTTGGAGACGGTAAAAAAAACAATTCACTCGATGCCCAACCGCGTCCGGCACAGCATGAATAATTTTGTGATCGCCGCCGGAACCTATGTAACGGCTTTGTCATCGAAGGCAAAAGCTGCCGCAACAGCAATTGGCACAGTATCCGTGAATATGGGAAATACCGCATGCAAGGTTCCCGATGCCATGGTATACATCAAAAAGGCAGAGGATTCGGGGAAGACAGGAAAGAAAAAGAAAACCGTTTTTTGCTGAGCGGTTTGGTGATCCTTGCAGGGAGTGGTCCCCGTCTCCATCAGTCAGCACAGGAAAAAGTGTCGACATCGGGAAGGGTCGCTTACATGGTAATCAGGGAATACATGGGGCGCGAAGATAAAGAACGGGAAACCGAACAATGAACAAGGGCAGGAACAGAGATAAAGAACCGAAAATTACCAATGGTGATGCTTGAGGTGATGAGGATCATTCCTGTTTTAAAAACGTAAATATAAACGTGATCAAAAAATTATTACTGGAAAACGATAAGGTAGAAGGAATCAGGTTCTACGATGCATACCGACGCGAAGGTGGATACCGCAGCGTCGAAAAGGCGCTGAAAACAATGACCCCCGATCAGGTCACAGACGAGGTGAAAAAGAGCGGTCTGCGGGGTCGTGGCGGGGCGGGTTTTCCAACAGGGATGAAATGGAGTTTTATTGCAAAACCCGAAGGCGTTCCCCGTCATCTGGTGTGCAATGCGGACGAGAGCGAGCCCGGAACGTTCAAAGACAGGTACCTGATGGAATTTCTTCCGCACCTGCTCATTGAAGGGTTGATCGTTTCCTCTTTTGCACTTGGCTCCAATATAACGTACATATATATCCGCGGAGAGTACGCTTGGATAATAGATATTTTAGAAAAGGCCCTTGCCGAAGCAAAAAATAACGGATGGCTTGGCAAAGATATTTTGGGCAGTGGATTTGATTGCGAGATCTTTGTTCATCGAGGCGCAGGCGCTTACATTTGCGGCGAAGAAACGGCACTGATAGAGAGTCTTGAAGGCAAACGCGGCAATCCGCGCATCAAGCCGCCTTTTCCCGCAGTAAAGGGAGCATGGGAAAGACCTACTGTTGTAAATAATGTTGAAACGATCGCAGCCGTCGTTCCAATAATAAATATTGGGGCGGAAGAATATGCCAGGATCGGTGTGGGAAAATCTACCGGGACGAAACTGATTTCATCATGCGGGAATATCAATAAGCCGGGAGTGTATGAAATTGACATGACCATTTCTGTTGAAGAATTTATTTTTAGCGAAGAATATTGCGGGGGGATTCCCAATGGAAAAAAATTGAAGGCATGCATCCCCGGCGGTTCATCAGTCCCCATTCTCCCGGCAAACCTGTTGTTGAAGACGGTTAAAGGCGATACCCGGCTGATGAATTATGAAAGTCTTGCCGATGGCGGTTTTCCAAAGGGCTCGATGATGGGCAGCGGCGGGTTCATTGTCCTGGATGAAGATCAGTGCATTGTCAGACACACGTTGACCTTAGCAAGATTTTATCGTCACGAAAGCTGCGGACAGTGTTCGCCCTGCCGGGAAGGAACCGGTTGGATGGAAAAGATCTTACACAATATTGAATACGGAAAAGGAAAATCGAGTGATATCGATCTGTTGTGGGATATTCAACGGAAAATTGAGGGAAATACGATCTGCCCGCTGGGTGATGCAGCAGCGTGGCCGGTTGCCGCAGCGATAAGGCATTTCAGAGACGAGTTTGAATGGCATGTAAATAACCCGGTGGAATCGCAAAAAAGAAATTATGGTTTGGCAGGCTATGCGGAGCCATTGGAAGCGACCGTTTGATTGCACCTTAAAAATCATTAACCAGATATCAATTAATTAATAAATGCCCGAAACACCGAAATTATTCAAAGTAACCATTGACAACATCAGCATTGAAGTGGAACCCGGAACTTCTATTCTCAACGCCGCGCGAAAGATCGGCGGGGATGTGGCTCCTCCCGCCATGTGTTATTACACCAAACTAAAAAACAGCGGCGGCAAATGCCGTACCTGTCTTGTCGAAGTTGCAGCAGGTTCGACCGTTGATCCCAGACCAATGCCAAAACTTGTGGCGAGTTGTCGCACAAACGTAATGGATGGAATGGTCGTGAAAAATATTACGAGCGAAAAAGTGATTGACGCCAGGAATGGTGTGGTTGAATTTTTACTGATCAATCATCCATTGGATTGCCCCATCTGCGATCAGGCCGGCGAATGCGATCTTCAGAATCTAAGTTATGAGCATGGCAAAGAGGGAACACGTTATGAATTCAAGAGAAGAACTTTTGAAAAGCATGACCTGGGTCCTTACATTCAATTGCACATGACGCGCTGCATCATGTGTTTCCGCTGTGTATACACTGCGGATCAGGTAACAGAAAAAAGAGTTCACGGAATTCTGGACCGGGGAGACCATGTGGAGATCGCGACCTATATTCAGAAGTCACTGGATAATGATTTTATCGGCAACGTAATTGATGTTTGCCCGGTGGGTGCCTTGACAGATAAAACCTTCCGGTTCAAAAACCGGGTATGGTTTTTAAAACCGGTAGACGCCCATCGCCAGTGCAGCAATCCTGCCTGCTGCGGCAAGGTGACGCTTTGGTACCGGGGAGAGGAGGTTTTCCGCGTAACAGCCAGAAAAGATCAATGGGGCGAGGTACAGGAATGGATTTGCAATGCATGCAGGTTTGAAAAAAAGAAGACAAGTGATTGGGAAATTGAAGGTCCTGCAAAAATAGATCGTCATTCCGTGATTGCACAGGGACATTATGTCGGTGTACAAAAGCCGCAGGAGGTCTTATATGAT
>JAJPJP010000407.1 GCA_021324175.1 Chitinophagia bacterium | reverse complement strand
TGATTATTTTTGGCTCGCATAAACGGAGAGGTGCCTGAGTGGCCGAAAGGGCCGGTTTGCTAAACCGTTGTACGAGCTTAAACTTGTACCGAGGGTTCGAATCCCTCCCTATCCGCTGGATAGGTCTGCAGACCATTGCAAAAAACAGCATATCGCTGAAAAGCATAAACCTACACATGATAGATTATGCAAATGGATGCAGGATTTCGCACGCTTCTGGTGTACTTTTGGAGACATGGATCCCAATCACCCGAACCCCTCGAAGGGAAGGAATCGAACCCCCGGGTTGATTTTCCTTGTTCTGCTTTGCTCTGCACTTTGATTATCGTCCAGCCTGTAACAATTTACACTTCAGGTAAAACCATCCACATGGAATTGCTGGACGTTCGATTTATTTTTCTGTGCAGATCGACGCACATTAACGGCGAAGGACACTCTCCTTTGGTGCTTCGTATGATATATCGAGGCCAACGCAAAGATATTTTCACTGGCCTTTACTGCGACAAACGAGACTGGGATTCCTCCGCACAGAAAGTCTTCGCTGTCGAAAAAAATGCAGCCGGATTGAATAAAAATCTCGGGTTGATAATTCACAAAGCCCGTCGGTGTTTTGAAGAATTACAATTTTCCGGTTCAACTTTTTCCATTGATGAACTCGCCGACAAAATAAGAGGCAAAGAACAAGTACCGGTTTCACTGGTAGAATATATCGAGCAATGTAACGAAAAGATCAACCGGAGAGTCGACGTGGACATCACCAAAGGCACTTTTGTAAAATACAGAACCTGCTTAATGCACATCCAGGATTTCTTAGATCGGGAGCACAAGACACGTAAATTTCCTTTGCATTCGATGGACGGTAAATTCCTTGAGAAATTTTTCTATTACCTCAGGACAGAGAAGAACATAGCCCATAACACGGCGGTTAAGTATATGAAATCCATCAGGACCTTAATATATGCTGCGGTGAAAGACGGGCTAATCAGGCGTGATCCGTTTGCAGATTTTAAGATGAAATCCAAACCGGTTTTTCGGGAATATTTATCTCTAGATGAAATATCTCAACTGCAGGATGCTTTACTCGAGAGTAAAGACCTGGATCGCATCCGCGATATATTTTTATTCGCCTGCTACACCGGGCTTGCCTATAGTGATATTAAGCAATTAAGAGGGACGCATATTATCCAGGACAGGGATCAAACTTGGTTTATCAGAAAACCCAGGCAAAAGACTGGCCAGGAGAGCATCATTCCTTTGCTTCCCGTGGCAATCAGGATCCTTCAAAAATATAGCCTGACCAGTGATATCCGAAGTATAAGTTGGCATGTGTCTGCCAATCAAAAAATGAACCAGCGACTTAAGATCATAGGTTCAGCCGCCCGAATATCTAAAATCCTTCACATGCACCTCGCACGACATACTTTTGCCACAACCATTACCTTGACCAACGGCATTCCGATTGAGACCGTGAGCAGTATGCTCGGGCATGCTTCGCTCAAACAAACGCAGCACTACGCGAAAATCATAGCTGGCAAGGTGAAACTTGAGATGGCAAAAATCAACTCACTTTTCAGCTAGACGCATTTTTTGGGTTCTATTGCCAAACTCCCGGTTGGTGTACTTTCAAAGACAAAATGAGGCTTAATGAGTTGTTTTTGGGGTTTTCTATTCATACATCGCTAGGTCACAATATTTTAACGACAGGGTTTCACGGAGTCGCCAGTATTATAACCCCATTCAAAGTGCAGACCAGATTCACACTAAATCCTAACTTTAGACGTTACGAAAAGGCAAAAAACATTTTTTAATCAAAAACCACTTAGTGTATTATGAAATAAAAAACGGAGAATAATTTACTGATTTGAAATATTAGCGTTAGCCGAATCTGGAACGAAAACTGGTAATTTTTGAAAAACTCAGATAAAGCTATAACGCCCGCGAATAGCGTGGGCTTATAGTCTACTGAGTTTTGGGCATACCAGTGCCTCGTTCCGGTAGCTATATGTCCCACGTTAATTTTTTTAAGCATTTGCCAAAAGGGACTGCGGCCGGTCATTCAAAAAATCCAAACAATGAAAAAATCAGTCCTTTTTCCGGCAATATTATTTATTGCACTTACAACCTTCACAAATTGTAAAAAGCAATCAGTAGCACCAACCCCTATCGCTGATTTCAGTTATTCAGGTGCCGGTCTCGCGCCTTCCACCGTGACCTTTACTAATTCATCACAAAACGCCTCAACTTATAATTGGAATTTTGGGGACGGAAGCAATTCGTCGGAAGTTAGCCCCGTACACACTTATACCCAGGGTGGAAATTATACCGTTAGCCTAACAGCCTATGATGCGAACAATAATCCGTCAAATGCATTCACGCAAATTATTACTATTACTAGGCCCACAAGCGCCGCCGTTACTGAGGTGACTTTGCAATCTCTGACTTATCCACCTTCAGGTGCTGTCAATGCCTATTTTCTAATTACCGATGGTACAAATCAATTATACAAGACAGCTGACGTCACACTTAACGAATTGTCATTGCCAGAAAGCTGGCAGTTCACCCAGCCATACACGATTACAAATTTTAACCAGAATTATGGCTTGGAGATTTACCAAGACAATTCCCCATTTGCGGATACGCAGCTTGGTATCGTTCCAATTGTGTTGAGTTTATATACGACAGGGGCATCTGCCTATCCGATGTCAATATCAATTCCGTCAACAGTTGATGGTACCGCCGCAGTTGTATATTTGAAATGGCAATAGGCGAAAATCAAAAAAGCCCGTATTCTAGGGCTTTTAGATTGTATTTAGATTGATATTGAGTA
>JAJPJP010000375.1 GCA_021324175.1 Chitinophagia bacterium | reverse complement strand
GGTTGCGAAGTCAATGGAAATCTTTCAGCAGCCAAGCTGCAGATTGAGCCATCCGCAACTTTCAACGGAGAGTGTCATATGGTCGCCGGCTCAGCGAATGCCAGCAAGCCTGTCACCGAAAAGAAAAAGGAAATTTCTTCGTTCGAACTGGCCACTTCCTAGCTCCCTGCTAAAAGGCAGCGTTGAGGTTTGTATGCGCGCCCGGCGGGCATGGCCATTATTTTTTTGCTGATTATCTTTGCTTTCATGCAAGCAAAGAACGGGCTCCGTGCACTGCGGCCGGTTGTATTTATTTTCATCCTGAGTTCTGCACTCTTTATTCTCTTTCGGTCCCTATTGACAACCATCGGTATGGACCTGAAGACCCTGCTGGTCGGTAATACCATTCTTTTTATAGCCACCTGTTTTGCGCTGGTTCTTTTTTTGCGCGCCATGCATGCCACTAATCCCCATGTGATCATGCGGATGGCTTATTCCGCGCTTGGATTAAAATTGCTGGTCTGCGCAGCGACTATGCTGGTGTACGTTGTCGTCAAGGGAAAGGATATTAATCGCCTGGCGGTATTTACCTGCCTCGGTCTGTATTGTATCTACACATTTACTGAAGTAAAAATGCTGCTACGCCAGGGTAGGCAACAGAAAAATGTCTAAAAAAGAAGCACCTCTTTCACAGTTGCAACGATTCATTCCCGAAGACTCGGCCCCCTTAATTATGGGCTACCTTCACCGTTTCCACGTGCACCTGACTATTACCCGCGAAAGGAAGAGTGTATTGGGCGATTATCGCCATGCCATAAGCGGCAAAAATCACCGGATCAGTGTGAATGGCAGTCTGAATCAATATGCTTTTTTGATCACACTGATACATGAGCTTGCGCACCTGATCACGTTTGTCCAACATGGAAACGGCGTCTTATCGCATGGGAAGGAGTGGAAGCTGATCTATCGCAAGATCCTCGAAGATTTTCTGCACCAGCACATTTTCCCCGCTGACGTGCTCAGCGCACTCAAAAAAAATCTTCATGACCTGCCGGCGAGCAGCTGCTCCGACGAACACCTGATGAGGGTCCTCCGAAAATATGACAAGGCTGAGACACAATCTCTTTTTGTCGAGCAAATTGCCGAAGGTGCGCTGTTCAGGATGGACGACGGCAGCGTTTTCCGCAAGGGTAAGAAACTGCGGACGCGCTTCCAATGCACCGAAGTCAGCACGGGCAAGATCTACCTGTTTAGCGCGATTTACGAAGTTCATCCGGTGGCGAGCTGAAGATTCTTCGCATGCTCATTTTCGCAATATCACTGAACGGTTTCAGCCGAAGCGTTTCAAATTCCTTCGAAAGGACGACCCGAAAATAATTTCCAGAGAACGATGGTCGAAACGTATCAACAGTCTTTGTTTGAAGAAAATTAAAGGGCATCACTGCCTCTCAAACTCATTAACCTTCATTAACGGCCGCAAAATATGCGCTGTGAATCTCGAAGTAGCGTTCGCGCACTTGGATGGATACTACGGGGTTTTCTGCCTAAAAAAAATTACTAAAATCCTAACTTTATGCTGGTAGGGCAAATGCAAAGGCAAAGAAAAAATCGGCCACGCTTAAGAAGAAACGGCGGCACCAATACGGCGAAAAGCTAAAGATTAACGGCTCTTTTCAGGACGTAATGACGGTGCTTGCCGACTCTTTGCCGGAAAATAAGAAATTATGAAAAGTCTATTACTTTCATTTTTCACTTCCGCTCTGTTTTCCAGTGCATTATTTGGTCAAACCGACGAAAGCAAGTCGATATATTCCGGCTATTATGTTATGACGGGGAATGTCTGTGATTCGATCGAAAGAATTCCTTTAGGCGAAGCGTCAATCATTGTAAATAGAAAACTTGGAACTACATCGGATCAAAACGGTAATTTTCAACTTCTGCTTCCAACCAGATACGCCAATAAAAACTTTGCGATAAGAGTGGCTTTGATAATGTATGATCCCGTTAGAATAAAAGTCAAAAACAAGCAGCTGACTTTAACTAAAGAAATAAAAATTTACCTAAAGAAAGCATTCGTTGACTTGAATAAACTGGTTCTTTTATGCCGTGCTGACGAAATTTTATTTTTTGCCCCCACTTGTATATAACGGCCAAATCAATTACACTTTTACTCCAGGGTTCGCCTTGGGCCAGTGAACCATTTCTTCACGGAGAGATGCCACCAGATCCAGAGGAACAGCAGGGTTAGCCCTACCAAAACCGGTGCATAGTTAACGGCCACCCAGGTAAAACCGGCGTTTCCGGGAACTGCCGCTGGTTCGAATGGCATCATAAAATAAATGGAGATCACGGCGATCTCGGCGACGGCAACCAGATTCATCCAGGCATAACTTTTCCCCAGGTTCCATCTTCCGGCTTCAAAACGGGACCCTACGCGCCAGCGTAGCCAGATAGGAATGAGAAAGGCAAGATAAAGGCCGATGACGCCGATAGAAACGACCGCATAAAATGCCGTCGGAATACCGCGCGGGCTTTTCCATAGTGCCGGCAGGGTCATCAGCACACCGATCACCGCGGAAGCAAGGACGGCATTCAGCGGCACCTGTTTCTTATTGACCCTGTTCCAGTAACGATAACCCGGTATGGCACCATCCCGCGAGAATGCAAACATCATCCTGGAGCAGGAAGTGAGGCAGGCGATCGCGCAAAACAGCTGGCCCGCCGTGGAGATGATCAACACCGTTCTGAACATAATCGGCGTCAGCGCGTGAAAGAGAATTGTAATGACTGAGCCGCTTCCAAATGGATTGACAGAGGCGTCAAAAGAGCTGACGAGATCCGGGCGTGTTGCCGCAAACAGAAACGCCAGGAGAAGAACATAGCCACCGATCGCAGAATAAAAAATCGATTTCCAAATGCCGTTGGCAGCGCTGACCTGTGCCCCGTGCGTCTCTTCCGAGAGGTGAGCCGATGCGTCAAAACCCGTGATGGTGTACTGGGTGAGAAGAAAACCCAGCGGAAGAATATAAATCCAAAAAAAGGGACCATTTACAAAACCGGAATTATTGATCCTTGTCGTGAAAACCCATGCGATGTCCTGGTGCCTGCCAGGGATGATCACCAAAATCAGGATGATCGCCAGGGCGCCTGCAACATGCCACCACACAGAAAGACTATTGACAAAAGCCTGTATGCTGCTCGGGAAACAATTGAGGATGGTGATGATGACCATAATGATCAGGAACCAGGCAAACTGCTGACGGATGATATCGCCGCTCATAAATGCGTCTGCATATCCGGGGAAACAGGTAGCCAACGTGATATTCAGGAAAGTCGAAACACCATAAACGACCGATGCATTGATCGCAAGAAGACCGATAAAATTCAGCCACCCGGTGTAGAAACCCGCTTTGGGTCCGCCGAGCCTGGCCGCCCACCAATAGATCCCTCCCGACGTGGGATAAGCTGAGGCAAGCTCAGCGAGGCAAAGACCGATGATAACGATGAAACTGGAAATGACGGGCCAACCGATCGAGATGGCGACGGGTCCGCCGTTGTTCCAGGCCTGGCTAAAAGTCGTAAAGCATCCGCTGAGGATAGATATCGCAGAAAATGAGATGGCAAAATTGGAAAAACCACTCCAGCTGCGCCGGAGTTCCTGCTTGTAGCCCAGGGAAGCAAGAAGCTGTTCATCCGCGGTATTTGTTTCGACTTCGCTCGGTTTTCCGGTCATTATTCAAATATAAGCAGGCTGACCCAAAAACAGTTTGTCGCGGCCTCGAAGCAGTCCGCCCTTTAAATATCGGTGCTGCTAAAATTGAGATAGTTGATGAGTGAAGGCGTGTTTTTCAGGTTTAATTTTTTTAAAATCTTGTGCCGATGCACTTCAACGGTGCGGTAAGAAATGTTCAGAACCTCCGAAATTTCCCGGGATGACATTCCCTGTTTTACATATTGGAGAACTTTTACCTCCCGTTCGGAAAGCAGGTTGAGATTCGGGGCCCGTTGATTTTTATCGTTGGGGCTTTCCGCGGATATATCCAGGATCTCCCGGCACACATATACTTCGCCTTTAATAATAACGCCGATGGCTTCAAGTATTTCTTCCACAGATGAGTTCTTCGTGATATATCCCCTGGCCCCGAGACCGATCATTTTTTTGGCATATGCCGGCAGCGTATACATCGAAAGGGCGATAACCTTTGACTTTGGGGAAATCTCGAGGAGCTCTTTGATGGTTTCAAATCCGTCTCTTGGTTTGATATTGATGTCAAGAAAAACAATATCCGGTCGCGTATTTCGGACGATCTCAATGGCTTCTTGGCTATCGCCGGTATCGCCGACAATTTCAAATTGCCTGAGCATTTTCAGAAGCTGGGACCAGGATTCGCGGATTAGCGCGTGATCGTCAACAAGGACGACGGAGATTTTAGTCATCAGATGGCGTTTTGGATTTAATTCTTCTAATATACAAATTAGCAGGATTGTCGCAAGTGGGGAAATTTGCACAAACAAAATGCCATTTGACAGGCGGTCTGTTTTACCCTTGAAGCACGCCAGCGGGTAAAAATGCTTTCGATCATTCATCGGGGAATTATTTTCTCAGTGAGAAAATAAAAGTGTAAAGCATTAATGTAAACTCGTATATTGGTCATGCAATTGGTCGGACCGCGCCCCGCACAAATTCCCTTACATAAACAATCAACGGTGAAAAAAATTTATTTCCTTTCGGGTATGATTATTATGCTTATGGCAGGATGCCAGAACGCTTCTAACAGCAGTAATTCTCCTGCAAACACTGATTCCACAAAACCTGCGACAAACAACGATCCCGGCTGGGTCGCTCTTTTTGACGGGATATCACTGAAGGGTTGGCATACTTACGGCAAGCTCGGACCCGGTTCCGCGTGGAACGTAGACAGCGGCAGCGTTCACTTGCAATCAGCGGCCAGAAATGGTTACCAGACGGCGGGCGGTGGAGATTTGATAACGGATGCGGTATATGACAATTTTGATCTCAAGCTCGAATGGAAAATAAGCAAGAAAGGTAACAGTGGAATTATTTTTTATGTGCAGGAGGACACTTCCCAATTCAAGGAAACCTGGAATACAGGACCGGAAATGCAGGTTTGTGACAAAGACAGCAATGAAGATGCGCACAGTTTCAAACATGAAGCCGGGGATCTCTATGACCTTATTCCATCTACTGTCATGTCGGCAAAAGGCTGGGGCGAGTGGAACCAGGTTGAAATTGTCAGCAACAATGGCAAACTGGATCTATATCTTAACGGCGTTCACATTATCTCGACTACGCTTTGGGATGATCAGTGGAAAAAGTTAATAGCCGGAAGCAAATTTAAGAACATGCCTGGTTTTGGCACTTTCAAATCCGGCCATATTGCCTTGCAGGATCACGGTGATGAGGT
>JAJPJP010000395.1 GCA_021324175.1 Chitinophagia bacterium | reverse complement strand
TAATTTTGAGTAAATTTTTGGTAAGGCTTTTTATCGCCCGGCTTCTGCCATGCATTCAAAAAAACAGCCGGTTGCTGGGCGAAAAATCCAGGTGGGACACCCAACGAGCCGAAAATATTTCTTCCCGTTTGCTTGACAAATTGGAAAAAGATATCCAAACTTAGCCCTCTGTACGTAAGGGTATTATCAAACCCGCCGAAATACTTGGGCGTCGTATTGATATAGGTATTCATATCCGTCTGACTGCTTGGCTGGTATGTTGGGGAACCTTTAAAACTGGAAAATTCATAAAGCCCGGTTGTATCGTTAACCCCTATCATATGATAAACCCTTCTCAAGCCAATTGGCTGACCAATTCTAAAAGAGTTGGAGTATGGAGATGTGGCCAGACCCGGGAAGGATATCAATTTATTATGGTTTGCACTGATATTAAATGAGCTGGACCAATTGAAATTTTTTGTCCGGATATTGATCGTGCGAAGGACCATTTCCTCGCCGGAATTTTGAATAAGGGCGTGTAGATTTGCAGTGATATAACTAAATCCGGTCACTTGGGATACAGGTTCTGCAACCAACTGGTTACCGGACCGGTTTCGATAAGCGCTAAACTGAAGATTTATTCTGTTATTGAGGAAGCCCAATTCTAGAGCCCCTTCCAGTTTCTTGTCCAATTCCCAGGCCAGTTCCGGATTATATAAATTTTGAATATATAGCCCTTGTGAATTGTTATAAGGGAGCCCCGTAGCGGTATTGATACTATATAAGGGTAGGTACTGGTAATCCCCGATCTGGTCATTACCCGTCGTGCCATAGCTACCCCTTAACTTGCCAAAACTTAGACCCGGAAAAAGTCCTTTCAAAAAATTCTCCTGGGAGAATATCCAGGCTGCACCTACCGAGCCAAAATTGCCGAACTGTTTGCCCGGGCCAAAGCGGCTGCTGCCATCTCTACGGGCATTAATTGTAAGAATGTATTTGTCTGTCCAGTTATAACTCAAACGCCCAAATGCGGCGCTATATTTATACTGTGAGCTAATACTCGTAACCTCAATGTTACCGGCAGCGCCGATATCTTCCAATAGAGCATCGCTGATAAAGCCTTGGGCCGATATTTGTTGAACAGTCTGGTCATTCTCATGAAAACTTGCACCCGCTAAGGCAGTCAATATACCCATACCCAAATGCAATTTATAATTGGCTTGCGGCTCGGCAATCCATGAATGGCTGTTCAGCGCATTAAAGTTACTCTGCCCTGAGGAAATATGACGCCCTGGGTCGGTGCCAGTAGTGGGAAGAGTTTGTATTTCATGGGTCTGGGTATTGGTGTAGCCCAGGTTCGTGCTCAGTTCCAAGCCGGGCAGCAGCATATAGCTAAGGTTGGCACTTCCGACAACGTTAGAAGTAACACCTTGAAAAGTATGATACAAATTGGAATATGGATTTGTCCAGGTGCCTACCTGGCCGGGAGTAATCGGATCCCAGTTTAAAGTGCCATCCGGATTAAAGATTGCCGGGGCGTCAGGAGCCAAATTGAGCCGATAAGATGCAAAATCTACACTCTGTATGGTATTCTTGTCGTAAGTATAACTACCCGTTAAAGAAACCTTGAACCGCTTATCGGGAGATTGTGCACCAATGCTAAAATGAACAGAGCCATTCTTATCTGCCCCATCGCCGGGTACCAAAGTAGGCTCACCGCTGGTTTGGTACTTGTATCCGCCGCCCATTAAATATTGAATGTTGGATGTGCCGCCCGAAACGGAAGCATTTGCATCTGTCCAGACGGGGTGATTATCGAGCAGTGTCTTAGACCAATTGGTATAGCGGGTTGTGTCCCAGAAGGTCAGGTCATAGTCAGCGTTTGGGCTTGGCGACGTCCCATCGTTTGCGAAGGCACTATGACGCATTTGAAGGTATTGCCTTGTATTCATCAACGGGATATCTCGCGCGAGACCAGTTATTCCACTGTTGACATTCAGGTCGAACTTCATCTTTCCCGCTCTCCCTTTCTTGGTAGTGATCAGGATGGCGCCATTGGCAGCGCGACTGCCATAGATAGCCGTGGCATCCGCATCTTTGAGCACTTCTACGCTCTCAATGTCATATGGATTGATATAATTCAGGGGATTGCCGTTTTGCAATGAGGAATTAATACTACCACTAACAAAAGCGGAAAGTGGTGTCTCTGAATTGTAAGGTACCCCGTCAATTACAATAAATGGATCTGACCCGCTGCCAATGCTGCTTTGCCCGCGGATCTGAATCGTGAATGACCCTCCCGGGAGACCCGTATTTTGAGTGATCACCAAACCGGGCACCCTTCCTTCGAGGGCTGCCAACACATTGGAGACCGGCTGTTGTTCTATTTCTTTACTCGTCACTGTCGTCACATCACCCGTATTCAACCGCTCGGTAGTTGTGCCATAGGCGATAACCTGGACTTGATCAAGTTGACTCGTGCTATGAATTAGAATTACAGAAATGTCATTATTATTGCCATTCAATTTTATTTCCTTATTTATATAACCAGTATAGGAGACAATCAGCGTTGCATTATCATCAACCCTTTTCAAATCAAATTCTCCATTTGCTTTTGTCATGGTACCCCGGCCTTTAGCGCCTTTGACAGATACTGAAGCGCCTTCCAAGGGAGCACCGGTGGAGTCGGTGACTCGCCCATGAATGTCAGTGGGAGGAAATGAATTTGTCTGTTGCTGATTAGTCACTGAATCCTTCCTCCGAATCACGATCATATTGTTCTCGATGGAGTAGTCGAGCCTTTTGCCCGAGAAACATTGTTTCAGCACGTCGGCAATGCTTGCCTTTTCAACATGGATCGAAACGGCTGGAATATCCTCCAGCATTTTTTTCGTATAGAGAAATCCATAGCCGGTCTGCCGCTCGATCTCCCGGAACACCTTTTGGATCGGGGCATTGTCGAGCGAGAGGGTGACTTCCTGGGAGAGCCCCCGCGCGGAGACCTGCAGAAAGGCCGCAGTCAACAGGATGAAACTGAGTTTCATGACTCTCCAGATGAATAAATACATAAATTCGCAGTGTTTGGGTTTTACCAATAAGTGATTCGTAACGGTTTTATTTATTTGGGTTAACCCGAACGCCTGCCAGGAATGTTCGCAGCATTTCTGGCTTTTGTTTTGGATCACCCTGTCCTGGTCCTATTTTTTCTGATAAGGTTCCACCGTGATCTTTCTTCCCTCGACTTCAAACTGCACAACACGCGTTTTTTCCAACATGGCCAGTATGGCGGAAATATTATTGTTGCGCGAGATGTCTCCTACAAATTCTTCGTTTGAAACATTTCCCTGATATGTCACGTCCACATCATACCAGCGCGAAAGCTGTCGCATGACTGAAGTAATATCGTTGCCGGAGAAAATGAATTTCCCGTTCTTCCAAGCCATTACTTCATCTATATCAACGCCACTCACTTTGATGATTTGCCCCCCGGCATTCACCTTAGCCTGCTCTCCCCGCGACAGCATCGCAATCGTCCCATCATTGCTAACCTTTACCTTTCCTTCCAGCAACGTGACTTTCAAATCGGAGTCATCTTCATATGCATCGACATCAAAATGTGTCCCGAGAACCTCGACCTGTGTACTACCACGCAACACTTTAAAAGGCTTACTTGCATCATGCGCCACTTCAAAATATCCTTGGCCGCTTATTTCAACTTTACGTTCAGAGCCGGCAAACGCGACCGGGTATCTCAGCGATGACGCCGCATCCAGCCATACCACCGTTCCATCATTCAAGGTCAGCGAAATCGGCCTGCTTCCCCGCGGATTCGAGAGGACATTATACTCTTGTGCGGCCACATCGGCTATATTTCCCTGATAAGCAATCACCCCCTCTCCTGATTTCTGAATCTTCACTTTATTCTGCGTTGCAAGCTCACCATTTCCGACGCTATCGAGGAATATCTTTTGCCCATTTCCAAGTGTAATGGTCGCCCTGTTTGTCGCAGGCGGCGCGACGTCATGCGAGCGCGCCACCGCTACCTGCTGCGCGACCGCTTGCAAACGGATTTTGGCGACATACCAATAACCTGCCCCTGCAATCAGCACCACCGCCGCAGCAACAGGCCATGCCAGTCGCCGCCAACGCGGGACAACACGAACAGATCCCTGCCCGATTGCAACGCCAAACTCCTCCGGGCGCGATGATTGGATGCGTTCAAGCACCTTTAACGCACGTATATGCTCGTCTGCACTTATCTCTTCAGCAGTGCCTGCCGCATAGTTCCTGAGGAAATAATCCCGTAGTTCAATGGCATGATCGCGCCTGAGTTCTTCAAAACGCTTCCAATCCTGGTCTGCCCATGCAGAACCGGGTTTGGCAAATAATTCGTAGATGATGAGATCGAGCTCTTCCAAGAAACAGACTTTTAATAAATACCGGAAGATGCCAGAAAGGGGGGTCTGCGAAAGTAATACTATTACTTTAAAATCTTCGCTATTGATATAAACCGGCGAAAATCGCGACAAGAAGCGCAATCGCTTCGGCCGAATCGGATGCTGAATGCGTTTCGATGTATTTTCGGATCGAGGCCGCTGCCTGCTCCAGGTGATCCTTCACCGTGCTCTTGGCAATTGAAAGGTCGGTCGCCGCCTGTTCATAGGTTTTTCCCTGGAAGCGGCAGAGTTCGAATACGCGCCGGCGCTGCGGGGGAAGCCGGTCGATGGCCTGGCTGAGCAAGTCGAGCTGTCGGTCGATGGAGCGTATCTCCTGTTCAGATGGATAATCCTCTGTAACCACCTCTTCGGCGACGACATACATTTTGTTTGCGGCCTTGTCACGTCTCAATTTTTCCAGGAATCGCAGCGATGCGTTGTAACTGACTACAAATAGCCAGCCGCCCGCTTTGTCCGATTCCGCGAATTTTTGCCGCCGGTCCCAGAATCGCAGGAACACCTCCTGCAGAATATCGTCCGCCTGATCTTCATCCCTAAGCATCGAAAAAATATTCGTGCGCACCGCCTTATAATAATGGAGATAGATCTGCTCAAAGGCTTCGCCCGAGCCCTTGGCCATGGCGTCTAAGAGGAGTTTTTCGTTATAAGTATTTCCAGTTACGGGTCGCATCAATATTTATATTGCCATCCTAAAATTAGAGCTTTCCCGAAAATTCAAAAAATGATGACGCTAAACAATCATTAATTAACACCAACCCCCATTTTCATCATTACCCGGTATTTAGCCATAGACAATACTGATATCGATACCATGACATTCGAAGAAACCTACACCGGGCTACGCGCGGAACTTATTCGCTACGCTCAAAAATTACTTTACGACCAGGGAATCCCTGATGACGCTGAGGATCTCGTTCAGTCCGTTTTTGCAGAATACTGGCTGCGATATTTGAATAACGCAGAGATCCGCGATGTAAAATCTTATCTATACTCCTGGACGCGACATGAATGCTTTCGTTTATTGACAAAAGTATCACGCGCCCGCTCGCTTCAGCAAGACCTGGAAAATCTTTATCAATCCCTCTACGATTCCGAATCAGTCGCTCATGTCGCAGATCTTAATAAAATCAAGACGGCATTCAGCAAACTTTCGCCCAAGCAGCGCCTGGTCCTTCACCTTTACGCTGAAAAAAGCTGGCGCCGCAAACGCATCGCCGCCGAACTCCAACTTTCGGAATTCACTGTCAAAGCCCATCTCGCCGCCGCCCGTAAAAACCTACGGAATTATATGCAGGTAAGCGCTGCATAAAAAGGTCCGGAAGGTCGGTCGGCATTCATGCAGTGGCCATGGGACCGAAACATTTATTAAGCGCAAACTATCCGTTGGAGTTCGTGCCAGATAGACCCTAAACTATAAAAAATAGACCTATTCTTATTTTATGACCTTATTTTATGAACCTGGAGCTTAACCAGAAAGGATTTGGCAAAATCGACATCGTGTACACCGTTCCTCACGATCTTAGGGGCTATCTTATTGAACCGGCAATTCCGCGGGCTGCGGTCGGGCGAGGATTCAATGGCCTGATGCAGGAGTTTAAAGGCGAAGGATTTAGTGGCTGGTACAGCCGGTATTGGCTCGGGGCACCTGCTATCATCTCCGCTCATGGCGACGTGCCCGCCCTCGAATTGCGAATAGCCATGCGCAACAAGATTAGGGGAACCTGGGAAAAGATCGAAGATCCCGCACTGCCTGTGCATTATTTTCAAATGGGTTTTGTTCCTTATGTCGTGACCCAGGCCATTTTTGATATGCCTGCAGAATTTTCAACTTTTGATATCCATTTTGAGCTGAAATTTTTGCGGCAAGCGGGCATCGACTATAGAACGCTGGATCGATTTATCAATCATGTTGACAATAACCACCCCGCCGAACTCAGCAGGCACCCTCACCCCTGCTCGGCGATGATGATTGACGCCGTTCATTCGATTCTCGGCAACTCATTCAGCGGTGCGGGAAAGAAAGTGCTTTTGAAAAATAATGTCAGCAATATCCTGATTGCCGCACTTGAAATCGTGGGCAAGGACGAAATAAAAGATTTGCCCTTATCCAAAGACGACATCGATGCGCTTCATCATGTTCGCGAATTGATTGAAAAACACTGCCCTGCCTACCTGAGTAACGACGTGCTGATTGCAAGGGCCCAGCCAAGTCTCAATGCCTTTAAACTCAGCTATGGTTTTAAAAGACTTTTTGGAATTAACCCGTACGACTATTATACTGAAAGGCGTTTCACCATCGCCAAGCAGCTGCTCAGACAGGGCGACACCGTTTCCGCGGTCGCTTATGAAATCGGGTACGAGTCGCCAACGACGTTTATCAGACAATTCAAAAGAAAATTTGGTTATACACCTAAACATTTTCAGATGCGGCCGGATTAAGATGGCGGTGGGGTTTGAATATTCCGCGGTTATGATGAGTTCGGATGCGTGTCGTCGATCTCTTCACGATCGTCGATTTGTCTGACAGGCGTAAAGCTGGATTGAGTCCCGAAAAAGCCATTGATATTCTAAAAACAATTTATTCCCTCACAATCGTTACTCCGTATTCGGAAACAAGACATACCAGATTGGCTATTTGATCGGAAGCTGCCAGCGCTCGTAAATACGGGTAAGATCAATGCCGGCGGCTTGATTGAGGAGAGACGGGAATTCCGCCATGGTAAACGGCCGCCTGTTTTCCTTTGCCCATCGATAGAGAAATTTGAAGACATCTCTCATGGATTTCCTGCCATTGGTTTTATACCTGATAGAGTCGTTCATTTCCATCGCCATCAGCGCGCCGCGTGAAAAAACCGCCTGCCCCAGCCTGAAATCCACCCCATACATGGTGGAACTGATTTGCGATAACTGCTGGAGGGACATTTTTTTTATGAGGGGAGAGGTTTCATACACGCCTGCATAAAAAATGTTTTTCCATCGCTCCAGTTTCAGGGTGTCGTAGGGCAGAAACCACATAAACCCTTCATTGAACCAGATATTGTTGATCACCGGAGGGATTTCCGCCACATGGGGCAGATAGGCGTCACCATAGCATCGCAAGGGAATAAAGGCGTGCCCCATATGATGCAGGTAAGTCGGAATGGTTCGCAGGATCATGGCTTTGTCCATAGGCCGGGTCCGGACAAAGGAAGTGTCGCCAAAAAAGGTGGAGCTCTGCAAGTGTTCCATGGCGAGTGGCGGCGCATCAGTAGGCAATGGTGGTATAGCATTCCTGAGCATGATCGAATAATGGGGGAAGGGAATTTCACCAAAATAGTCGTTTAATATGCCCATGCTTATCCTTCCCTGCTCGCCATAGTCATCGAGGTATTCGTCGCCGGCCTGACTATACGAGGCGACAAACAGTGGCACCAGCGACTTATATTCTTTGACATGGAAGCGGGGGCCCATAAAGATCTGGCCGTCCGCGAGCAGGTAATAGTTTTCAACATTGAATTTTATCAGGCCCTTCGGAGGAGAAGAACCGGGCTGGTTGGTTGTAAAAATAGGCCAGGAGTCAAAAGTCTCGATCGTGCATTCAACGGGCAGCGTTTCGGTTCCGTCGATCCACCCCAATACCGAATAATTGAGCAAGCCTGCAAAACC
>JAJPJP010000424.1 GCA_021324175.1 Chitinophagia bacterium | reverse complement strand
CGACCTGCTGCTCAAGTTTTACGAACTGCTAAAGACGTTCCCGGAATCGTTGAGCAAATACCAGCGCAAGTTTCGCTACATATTGATTGACGAATACCAGGATACCAACCCGGCGCAATATGAGATCATCAAACTGCTGGGCGCGATGTATGAAAATGTCTGCGTCGTGGGAGACGACGCTCAAAGCATTTATAGCTTCAGGGGCGCGACGATCCAGAACATCCTACAATTTAAAAAAGACTATGACGATGTCAAAGTGGTCAAGCTGGAACAGAATTACCGGAGCACGCAGAATATCCTCCACGTGGCCAATGAAGTGATCAGGAACAACAAGTCGCAAATTGAAAAAAAGCTTTTTACGGAAAATCCCGAGGGGGAAAAGATCAGGCTCGTGCGTACGGCAACCGACAACGACGAAGGAAAATTTGTGGCCGACAGCATCCAGGAACAGAAGTTAAGAAACCATTATGCTAACCGCGACTTTGCCATCCTGTATCGCACCAACGCGCAAAGTCGAGCATTTGAAGAAAGCCTGAGACGCATGGCCATACCCTACACGATTTATGGTGGCATCAGTTTTTACCAGCGTAAGGAAATCAAGGATTTTGTCGCTTACCTCCGTATCATCGTCAATCCGCGCGACGAAGAATCACTAAAAAGAATTATTAACTACCCTGCGCGCGGTATTGGCAAGACCAGCATCGATAATATTGTCAAAAACGCAAACGAAAATGACATCTCCATCTGGGAGGTTTTGAAACGCGCAAAGGAATTCAACTTCAGGGGTTCGTCGGTGGAGTCGATCCTGAATTTTGTGCTAATGATCGAGAGTTTCCAGAGCATGCTCAAATCAAAAAATGCGCACGAAGTGGCCATTCATGTCGGTAAACAGACCAATATTATCAAAGAACTTTTCAATGACAAGACGACGGAAGGGCTGGCGCGTTATGAAAATATTCAGGAACTGCTGAACAGCATTAAGGAATGGGTCGATGACATGCAAAACAGGAGCATCATCGATGAAGATGGTATCATGCGTGAAGGCGCAGACGGCGAGCCGGGTCAAAAGCCGACAGCGGAAACAGGACTGGCCACCTACCTGCAACAGATTACATTGCTGACTGATGCCGACGAGAAGGATCCCGAGTCAGACACAGTCAAACTGATGACGATTCATGCGGCCAAGGGTCTTGAATTCATGTGCGTCTTCGCGGCAGGCCTGGAAGAAATGCTATTCCCGAACGCCATGTCGATCAACACGCGCGAGGAATTGGAAGAGGAGCGCAGGTTATTTTATGTAGTCATCACAAGGGCCAAAATAAAATTGTGGATCACCTATGCAAATACGCGTTATCGCTTCGGCAGCATTGTGCAAAACGATCCGAGCCGTTTCATCGCTGAAATTCCGGATTTGTATCTCGACCGTAGTTATGCGGGCGGCGGTGCGGTGCGCAGCCAGCCAGGTCGTAGTTGGGATACGGGATCCGCGTGGGACAGGATGAAAGGAGGTTTCGGTTCGCGGGACGAGCCAGCAGGACGAAACGGCGTTTCAGACGGACGGCCTTCGTATCTGCCGTTGCCACCTAAAAACCAGACTTCAATTCAACATGTTCCGTCGCAGGATTTCGAGGCCAGCGATGCATCGGACCTGCAGGTAGGTCACAAAGTGGAGCATATCAAATTCGGCTTCGGGCAGGTAACTAAGATGGAAGGCAGCGCACATAACCCGATCGCAACGGTCAAGTTTGACCAAAATGGCGAGAAAAAGATTATGCTGAATTATGCCAAGTTGAGGATCGTCAATGCCTGACATCGTGGGTCACGTCATTCAAAAGATCTTCTACTGTCTTCTTTTCACTGCCGACAAAGATCTTCCGGTCGAGAATGACGACCGGCCTTTTTAGAAATGTATACTCTTCGAGGATGAGGTCGCGGAAATCATTTTCCGCCAGTTTCTTTGCAGCAAGGCCGCGTTCCCTGTATAGCAACGCGCGACGGCTGAACAACGCTTCGTAACTGCCCGCCAACTCTTTCATATCGTCGAGCTGGGCGGACGTAATTTTTTCGGTCTTGATGTCCTGCAGGGCAAATCCTTTTTTTTTCGCATCAATGGTTTTGATGATCGCCTGGCATTTGTCGCAGGTCGACAGGCAGTAGATCCTTTTCATTTTATTAATACAGCTTTCCCGGCATGCCGTATTTCCCTTTGGCTTCTTCATTCCCAATGGAATAAAGTACGCTTACCCCGAAGGTATAATAAACGTCCTTTTTTTTGGAATCACCTCGAATGCGGCCGCTGGGATAGGGCCCTGTGCCGCGATAGGACATTTCGACGGCCTCGACACCGCGGTATTTAAGAAGTTCGTTGTAGTTCGTGTACCGCGTGCTCACATCATCCAGGTAATCCGTGAATATTTTGCGTACGCCAATTTCGAACCCAATAGTAAAATCCTCGTTCAGGTTCCATTTGAAGCCGGCGCCAAAGGGAATGCAGATCTGGTTAAGCGAATACATTTTTTTCCCCGTGCCCGGCAGCCCCTCGCCTTCCGTGGACAGCGGCCGGAGATAAACCTTCTTGCCGCTGTTATCGTAGGCGTAAGGGTTAAAATGGAAAAAACCCAGGCCCCCGAAAAGGTAGGGGTAGATGCTGAAGAGTTCCGGCGACAACAGGTTGAGTTCGCCAACACCATACACCTCGAGAATATTTGTCTCGAAGCTCAGATTTCGGCCTATTATCGCGGAATCGCCGCTTTCCTTATCCTTAGCGCCCACTTTGGTTAAATTAATACCACCACGGACCGCAACATAATCGCCAAAAATATAGCGTACCTGGACGCCCCCGCCGCCATAAATTGTCTTCAGTGAAAGATTGTTGTTGGTAAGGTCTCCCGCGTATCCCGAACCTCCTCCCATGATTCCGACCTGGAAAAGTCCCTGAGCATTGCAAAAGTTCGCCCCAATAAGAAGAACTATCAAGATTCTTTTCATGATTAAATAAGTGTTTGCTACGGAATTACAATAAGGATTTTCCGGTTGGTTCTTCGATGGAAAGGGAAATTGGAAATAGAGTCGTAGAAGTGCGAGGCTCTAAAATAATGTTTTTAATTGTATTATGAAAGACGACAACCTTAATTTCGGCTAAAAATCGACTAAATTGCTTTCACTTCAGGCACTTAACATTTTTGGAAACAAACGAGAGCAGCAATACAATGAAAACCATGATACTGTCGCTTTTAGCGGTCTTCCTGACGATTCTTGCATTTGGTCAAAAAGCCGACGAACTCCAGGTCAAAGCAGTCCTTGCCAATCAGATTGAAGCGTGGAATAAAGGGAATATCGATGAATTCATGAAGACTTACTGGGACAACGATTCACTCCTTTTTGTTGGCCATGGTGGCCTGACATACGGATGGCGCAATACGCTCGAAAACTATAAGAAAAATTACAGCGATACTTCCAGGATGGGCAAGCTCTTTTTCACCCTCCTTGACTTGAAGAGACTGTCGCCACAGTATTATTTTGTAGTCGGCCGCTGGTTCATTAAACGAAGTGGCGGCGATATTGGGGGCATTTATACGCTGCTTTTGCGCAAGATCAAAAACAGGTGGGTTATCATCGTTGACCATACCAGCTGAACGTTTCCCCGGAACTGAAACTTTACTATATGACACTTATTATTCTTGGAATCTTCCTGATTGCAGCCGGAACCGTGGCAGCAAGGAGAGACCAGTCTTTCAGGCGTTTTGCCACGACCATCCGGCTTGGCGGCCTGCTTCTGCTTTTAATCGGCGTTGGGACTTCCTGCCTCATCCAGATTGGTGCTGGCGAAGTTGGCGTCAAAAAGCTTTTTGGCCAGGTGCAAAACGACGTGCTTGCCAGCGGCCTTCATTTTATCAATCCCCTCCTTGATATTGAAAAAATGGATATCAAGACGCAGAATTACACCATGAGCGCCGTGCGCGACGAAGGGGCTAAGCAGGGGGATGACGGCATACGCGCGCTGACTTCAGATGGTCTCGAAGTCAATATAGACCTGACCGTGCTTTACAAAGTGTTACCCTCAAGCGCACCCGATATCCTCAGGGAAACCGGCGCAGATTATACGGATAAGATCGTGCGGCCTTTGACACGAACCAAGATCAGGGACAACGCCGTCTACTACGAGGCCGTCGCGCTCTATTCCACCAGGCGCGATGAATTCCAGCAGCGCATCTTCAACAGCATTGAAAGCGATTTTCGCAAAAGGGGCCTCGTGCTCGAACAACTACTCGTCCGGAATATCACCCTTCCCCAGTCCGTCAAGGAAGCGATCGAGCAAAAGATTAACGCCGAACAGGAAGCGCAAAAGATGCAATTTGTATTGCAAAAGGAAAGACAGGAGGCGGAACGCAAACGCGTCGAGGCCCAGGGGATCGCGGACTACCAGCGCATTATCAGTGAAAGCCTGACGGATAAGCAGCTGCAGTATGAACAGATTAAAGCGATGAAAGAACTGGCAGCTTCCCAGAACGCCAAGATGATCATCATGGGAAAGGGCGGTCCGCCGATCATTCTTGACGGCAAGCAGCAATAGCTCAGCCGTGGGGAAACTTTTCTTTCCAGATCCGACGCAGCAGCAAGATCATGGTAATGAGGCTGCCCGCGAATATGATATAGAAAATGATATTTCCGACGTGAATGCCGTCTTCGGCAAAGAGCAGGCCTGCGTAGATGCCAAGGATCATATTCAGCATCAGCCACCCAAAACCGATCGAAAAGGAGATCAGGATTTTTTTTAAAAAACGCGTTGCTTCGGGTTCCATCCTGCTCATATGGCAAATGATTTTTTCAATTGACCAGCAATTTCCTGAACTCGGCTGAGTCGCCGCTAAATACATTGAAATCGACGGGAGTCAGGATCCCGTTTACCCTCCCGCTTTCGTTGTGCTGCCAGAAACTCCAGTCTCGGTAGATACGCGGCCGGTCGCGTTTCAGGTAATGGGCGACCCAAAGCGGGTAGGAATCAAAATCGTCCTTCAGGACCTGTTTGTAAAAATCAACATTGGTATAGATCACCGGCGGCACGCCGTAATATCCCTGCACGGTTTCCAGCCATTCTTTGGCGCGGTCGCGGAGCAGGTCAACGGGTACGCCATAGGTTTGCTCAATATCGAGAACAGGAGGCATGTCGCCTGGCATAAGCTTCACCGAATGGATAAAATTCTCGGCCTGGTCCTTCCCACTTTTTGTCGCGAGAAAGAAATGGTATGCTCCCCTCGTGATCCCAGCTTCCCTTGCTTTCTTCCAATTGCGCGCGAACATTTCATCCTCGTCGTTGAGGCCCTCGGTAGCCTTGATAAATGCGAAACTGATTTGGACCTGGCCGACCGACATTTGCTTCACCGACGGCCAGTCAATGACATTCTGGTAGCGTGATACGTCGATCCCGTGAATGGAATACTTCGTGGGAATCTCAATGCCGAATTCCGGGTAGCTGACAAAATGGGCCCTTTGTTCCTGCCACCAGTCATAGAGCGTGTAATACGACATGATCATGATCGCTGCAACCAGCAAAAACAAAATGATCTTCCAAACGGTGTTCTTTTTCCTTCTCCTGGGCATAGCGTCAATTCTGTGGCTTTTCTGGCTATTTATAGGCAATATTAGCCCATCGTTTACTAATTATCGAGGCGACATCCCTTTTTGGGCAAACATTGCGCTTTGGGAATTCGGCGCTAATTTTACAGTAATGCCATCGTTCAATTATTATGACAGTTTGAATTTGCTTTCCAAGCTGACACCGCGCCGGGTTTGGAACGGGACCAAGGTCCTGGGCAGCTACTATCTCAGCAAATGGACCGGGAAGCCGGTCCAGTGGGGTTATCCGGTTTCGATTTCCGTAGAACCCACAACCTCCTGCAACTTGCGGTGTCCCGAGTGCCCCAGCGGCCTCCGCGCTTTTACAAGACCGACGGGAATGCTTCAGACAGATTTCTTTCGGAACACCGTTGACCAACTCGCGGCCGACCTGCTATACCTGATATTTTATTTTCAGGGCGAGCCCTATCTCAACCCGGGATTTCTGGACATGGTAAAATATGCTTCAGCCAAAGGTATCTACACTGCCACATCCACCAATGCTCATTATCTCAATGACGCGAATGCCCGGAAGACGGTTGAAAGCGGCCTGGACCGCCTGATCATTTCTATCGATGGAACGACGCAGGACACCTATGAGCAATACAGGGTAGGCGGCAAATTGGAAAAGGTCCTGGAAGGTGCAAGAAATGTCGTCAGGTGGAAGAAGACCCTGAAGAGCAGGACGCCCTATGTTTTTTTCCAGTTTCTTGTTGTTAAGCCGAATGAGCACCAGGTCGCTGAGATCAGGCAGCTTGCCAGGAAAACCGGTGTCAACGGCGTGCGTTACAAAACGGCCCAGGTGTACGATTACCAGCGCGATCCCAACAAGCTCATCCCGACGATCGATAAGTACAGCCGGTACAAAAGAAAGGGAAACGGGGACGTGCAGGTGAAAAATTCGCTGCACAATCACTGCTGGCGTCTCTGGCACGCGACTGTGATCACCTGGGACGGTCTTGTCGTTCCCTGCTGTTTCGACAAAGACGCACAACATCGCGTCGGCGACCTGAAAACGGGCTCTTTCAGGGAAGTATGGCACAATGAAGATTACCAGAATTTTCGAAAGCGCATCCTGATGGGCAGGAGCCAGATCGATATCTGTTCAAATTGTACGGAGGGCACAAAAGTGTGGGGCTAATCCGGCAAATTTTTTTTTATGCAACTGTCTGAATCAGTCGCCGCGCGGCTGCGGCACCAACACAAAACTATCGATGAGCTCATCGACGGACTAAATGAAGAAAAACTCAGACTACGGATCAACCCCGCAAAATGGAGCGCTTTTGAGAATATTGTTCACCTGGCTGCCTACCAGCCGACTTTTCTGCGACGCGTCGATTCCATCCTGATTGATCAAGACGAGCCCTTGTTTGAACGTTATGTGGCCGAAAACGATCCCTTTTTTGACGAGTGCCGCCAAAAACCGCTGAATAAGCTCTTGTACATGATCAGCTCGGACCGCGCCGAACTCCTCCGAAAATTGGAAGCCCTGGACGGGAACCAGCTCAGCCAAAGGGGGCGCCACCAGGCCTACGGGTCAATTCCACTTTATCGATGGTGTGATTTTTTTCTCCTTCATGAAGCCCACCACCTCTGGACGATCTTCCAGCTGACTTCAGTTTTACGAACACGACCTCAGGGATTTTAGTAATTTTGCGCCGAAATTCGAGGGCGCATGACAATTGAAAATGAAATTCACCAGACTAAATTCAGAAACGAACATCAAAAGGCGGCCATCAATCTCATCTATACCTCAAACTGGCTGAACGAACGGATGAAATTTTTCTTTGACAAGTACAACATTACCTCGCAGCAGTTTAATATCCTGCGCATCCTGCGCGGAGCAGGTGCCCCGCTTTCGACGATGGAGATCCGCGAACGGATGCTCGATAAGATGAGCGACACGAGCCGGCTCGTGGATCGCCTGGTAAAAAAAGAACTGGTGAAAAAAAATATTTGCCGCACTGACCGCAGGCTGGTCGATGTGACGATTGCGGACAAGGGAAGGGAACTTTTGACCGAAATGGATAGACGCGACGCGGAAATGGACGCGATCCTGGAAAACCTGGATGAAACCGATGCCCGGCAGATGAACCAATTGCTAGACAAAATGCGCAAAGGTCACTGAAATCATGCAAGATCGTGACGGATTTTGCGTTTCATCTCGCTGCTATTCCTAATTCCAGATTTCATGAGCAAATTCGTTTTACTGGCCCTTGCAATGTTGTTGTTTGTTTCTTCTTCGCGCGAACAACCTCCTTACGAGTTCAGGGCAGCATGGATCGCCACGGTCGACAACATCGACTGGCCCACGAAGGGGAACTACAATACCGACAGCCAACGTGTTGAGTTTGTAAGGATGCTCGACAGCTTTCAGTCTGTGGGCATCAACGCGGTCATCGCACAGGTCAGACCGGCGGCCGATGCCTTTTACCCCTCGCAATATGAACCGTGGAGTGAATGGCTGACGGGCAGACAGGGGCAGCCCCCTATCCCCTTCTATGACCCTCTCGCTTTCATGATCGAAGAAGCGCATCGGCGCGGCATGGAATTTCATGCGTGGTGTAATCCTTACCGCGCTGTTTTCCGGGTCGGCCAGTCAACTGTCGCGCCCGCGCATATTACGCGCATCCATCCCGAATGGTTCCTCACCTATGGTGAGGCGCGTTACTTTGACCCGGGCAACAAGGAAGTCCAGCGTTATGTCAACGCGGTGATTTCGGATATTGTTCAACGTTACAATGTCGACGCCATCCATTTTGATGATTATTTTTATCCTTACCGGATCGCCGGCCGGGATTTTCCCGATGAGCTTTCTTATGCCAGATACAGCAACGGGCTCACAAGAGACGACTGGCGCAGAAGCAACGTCGATTCCATCATCCTCATGATTTCAAGGACGATCAAGCGCATCAAGCCGGGCTGCAAATTCGGGATCAGCCCGTTCGGCGTATGGCGAAATATCGATAAGGATGCGCAGGGAAGCGCAACAAAAGCAGGCGTTACCAATTATGAGGATCTCTATGCTGATGTACTGCTTTGGTTAAAAAACGGATGGATCGATTATGTCGCTCCGCAGCTTTACTGGGAATTCGGACATCGGGCCGCTCCCTATGAAGTGCTGCTCGACTGGTGGAGCAAACACAGTTACGGGAAGCAGTGCTATATTGGTCTTGGCTTTTACAAAGCAGGTAGCAACGCGATTTGGCGGGACAAGACCCTCCTCCCCCGCGAAATACTGGCGTTGCGAAATACACTGAACGTACAAGGAATGATTTTCTTCAGCGCCAAGTCTATATTGGATAACCTGAATGGCTGGACGGACAGCTTGCGCAACAATTATTTCAGGGTGGCTACCCGCGTTCCTCCCATGCCCTGGCTCGACAGCGCCGCAAATCATTAATCATCTCCCGGTTGCCGCCAGGATTGTTGGGTTCTTTCCCTCAAGCATATTGCAATAGTCCAGGGAACCCAACCTGAAGCGCAATGCCACATGGGTAGATTTTTCAAATTGCCACTCTTTTTTGCAAAAAAAAGGGAGGATCGCTGGTTCAAAAAAACATGGCTGCAAAATGACTGGAAAAAGGGCCGGCCGCGGTTGTGAAAAAGAAAATTCCGGAGATTTAACCAAGGGCAGCAGTAGATTTGATTTGGCAAAAAGGGAAATCTCCGGCCGCGCATGAAATGCTGCTATCGCCGTGATTTTTCCGGTTTTCTGTGCGTTCGCACCGCTTTCAAAAACCAAGAAGGCACACGCAACAATAAAAGATATTTTTCGTTGCACGGACTTTATTTGCTTTTACTGTAAATTTACGGCCTGATTTTTGTAGTATAGCGCGATTTTTTTTAAAATTTGAGAAAATCGGGCAAAACCCCGAATTATGGCATTAAGTCAGTCCTTACAGCAAAAGCTGTTACAAAAACTCTCGCCCCAGCAAATCCAGTTGATGAAGCTGCTGCAGGTACCGACAGCTAACCTGGAAGAGAGGATAAAGGAGGAACTCGAAGAAAATCCCGCCCTTGAAGTAACGGAAGATGATCACGCTTCGGAAAATTCAACAGACGAAACATCTGAAGAATTTGAGTCGAACAACGAGGAGGAATATGAAGCAGATGCACCGGACGATTACGATATTGACATCAGCGACTATGCGAATGATTTTGACGACGATGTTGCCGATTATAAACTAAGAGATGAGAATTATCCCGAAGCGGAGGAGCAGAAAACACTTCCTTACAAGGTCGAAACTTCTTTTCACGAGTTATTATTAAGCCAGCTGGGCATGATGGTGCTTGATGATCGCAGCATGCGCATCGCCGAACAAATCGTCGGCAGTATTGACGATGACGGATACCTGCGCCGGGAAATCTCATCGATCGTCGATGATCTCGCGTTCCGGCAAAATATTGATGCGTCCGAAGAGGAGATCGCCGACATGATCGACAAGATCCAGCGCTTCGACCCGCCCGGCGTTGCCGCGAGGAATCTGCAGGAATGCCTCCTGATCCAGTTGCAGCGCAAAAAAGGGGAGGGGCGGGAATTGGAAATTGCCATCGACGTACTCACGAATTATTTCGACGAGTTTACGAAAAAGCATTATGACAAGATTCAGCGAGGCCTCAACCTTACCGACGAACAATTCAAGGACGTTATCGGCCAGATCATCAAACTTAACCCCAAACCGGGAGGCAATATCGGCGAAGTGAATAAAGCGGAGAGCTACGTGGTGCCTGATTTTTTTATATTTAACAATGCCGGGAAGCTTGAGCTGACGCTGAATATGAAGAACGCACCCGACCTGCGCATCAGCTCGGGATATAAGGACATGCTCAAAGAATATGAAAAAGGCAATAAGAAAGATAAGCGGCAAAAAGAAGCGGTGCTGTTCATCAAACAGAAGATCGACGCAGCCAAGTGGTTTATCGACGCGATAAAACAGCGCCAACAAACGCTGTTCAATACCATGCATACGATCATGGAGTACCAGAAGGAATTCTTTCTCACCGGCGATGAAACGACCCTACGCCCGATGATTCTTAAAGACATTGCCGAACGGACCTCGCTCGATATTTCGACAGTGAGCCGCGTGGCCAATAGCAAATTCGTGCAGACAGAATTCGGGACTTATCGATTAAAGTTCTTCTTTAGCGAATCGCTGAGCACGGAGAGCGGTGAAGAGGTGTCTACGCGCGAAGTGAAAAAAATTCTGAGCGACCTGATTGGCGACGAAAGCAAGAAAAAGCCGCTTAGCGACGAACGACTGACTGAGCTTCTTCAGGAAAAAGGATATAATATTGCCCGTAGGACCGTGGCAAAATACCGCGAACAGCTAAATATTCCCGTAGCCCGGCTGCGAAAAGAAATCTAGACGAGCGCAACCCTGGTCCCGATAAACCCAGCAGCATGGACAATACCGGCCAAAACCTTTCTTTAAAAGCGAAAATGCCTGATTCGGCAGCGCGGCTACCGGCCTGGGTTTATTTTTTGGCGAGATTCTTTTCTTACCTGTTCCACCCGGTCTTTATACCCACCTATGTCATGGCCTTCCTGCTTTTTGTCCATCCTTATGCGTACGGAGGGATGGACGCCAGGACAAGAGGCCTGCGCCTTTTCTCCGTTTTTTTTACAACGGCTTTTTTCCCAATTTTTTCGGTTTTCCTGCTGTGGAGGCTAAGATTGTTTACACACTCCATGCAGCTGAAGACTTCGAAAGAGCGAATCGTCCCATATGCGCTCACCATGATTTTTTATTTCTGGATGTGGCATGTGTTCAATAACATCGGCGATCCAAGGGCCTCCGTTCATTTTTTTCTTGGAAATTTTGCAGCCGTGTGCCTTGCGTGGTTCTGCAATATTTATTTTAAGGTCAGCATGCATTCGGTAGCGGCCGGCGGCCTTGTCGCATTTGCCGTCCTTTTTTCGTTTCATGATAACTACGCTTCCGGAGCTTATCTGGGGATTGCTTTTCTGGTGGCAGGGATCCTGATGACTGCGAGACTGCTTGTTTCTGACCATAACCGCTTCGAAATCTATTCTGGTTTTTTTGCAGGCGTGGTGGCTATGATCGTCGGTTGGGTATTTTGACTGAAAGAGAAAAGGCCAACCATAGGGTACGAACCTAAATTGACCTTTCTGCCTTCGAACCATCTAAGTATACGTCCAAGCTAGCTGTTCAGTATTTTCGATCTTATCAGATATCTTTTTGTCGGATGATAAATAAAAAGGCAGGAGCCATCTTTAATGGTATCTACGACTTCCTGGATTTCGGCAGATGGAACTGCAGGGCATCCAAAACTTCTGCCGTTGAATTTATTCCATGCCAGGAAATCAGGACCGACATAATCGGAGCCGTGAATAACAATACCGCGGCGCAGCGCCTTGTCATTGAATCCCCTTTCCACGCCGTTTATTTTTAAAGAAAGTCCGTTGTCTCCATCATAGGTTCCCTCGGTTACAAAGAACCCCAGGCTGCTTTTGTGCGAATTCGTCCGGTTTGAAAACGACTGGGCAAATTCGCCGCCTGTTTTACGGCCATGGGCCACATAGGTATTGATCAGGATAGTCTTTTCACCGAGATCAATGACATAGAGGCGCTTATTGCGCGAAGACTGGCTGAAATCGCAAATCGTCAGTACGTTCTCGTTCGCCAGCTGATGATGGTTCAGCAGGTAATAATAACCGGTGAAAGCATATTGAAAAGCTTTCTTGGACAGACCCGCATCTTTGAGGTCGATTTGTTCATAAAGCTCGCTGGCCTCTTCTGCCATCAATGCCTTACGCGCCCTGTTCCGCGAATCGCGGGCGATACCATTTACTACCGAGCGGGAATTTTTTCTTGTGATTGAACCGGCATGAAGCGACGAATCCAGAGCAAGACACACTCCCAGAACCAACAGTACGGACTTAAAGATTTTGCTCATTTCTGCGACATTTTCTATTGTGATTGATCAAACGGAGCCGCTGCTAAAATATTACTGAATATTAATATAAGCAAGCGTGAATTTCAGATTTTTTTATTGCGCGAATGTACTTTTTTTTTGAAATTTCAGCATTTGTACTTCGTGTTTTTACGAAAAATTTAGCTATTCCGGGTTATTCAATTTGTTCTTGTTTACGCTGAACTCACTCACATAAATTTTGATCAGAAGGAGAAAAAGCGAGATTAGGATGGGACCGAAAATCAACCCTATAAAGCCGAAAAGGCTAATCCCGATGATGACGCCAAAGGCTGTTATGAGCGGATGCACATCGCCAATTCTTTTTTGAAGCCAGAAACGGAAGAAGCTGTCGACTGTGCTGATCACGCCAAAACCGTAGGCGAGGAGAATGATGCCTCTCAGGTTCATCCCGTTGGCGAAAAACAGGATAGCGGCGGGGACATAGGCCAGCGTTGCGCCAACGACCGGGATCATGGAGGCGATGCAGGTGACAACAAACCAAAACAGCGGCTCATTGACACCCAAAGCGACATAACCTATAAGCCCGATTACTCCCTGGAGGAGGGCGATCAGCGGGATGCCAATGGCATTGGAATAAACCAGGCTGTTGGTTTCTCTTCGCAACAACAGAACGTTTTCGTCCTTGAGCGGGATCCATTCGTGGAAGGCCGCTTCCATTTTTCTCCCGTCCGTCAGCATGAAGTAAAGGATAAAATACATGATCGCGATCGTCGTCAGGCTGTTAAAGGTGGCGCCCAGGACGCGCGGGAGCGTGGCTGTTCCCCAACTCGTCAACTGGTCAATATTTTTTTGCGAGAAAAGCTCGACGTTATACCTGAGTTCGTATTTATGGATGAACTGTTCGATGGCATTGAGGACGGATGAAGTATGCTGGAGAGCAAAATTGATCTTTGAAGACATCATGTTGACCAGGAGCGCAATCGGGAGCAGGATAATAATAAAGGAGAGAAGCATGAGCAGCGATGCCGATAATGCCTTTTTCCACTTATACCTGCCCGTTAGAATGTACATCCATTTTTTCAGCAGCACAAACATTGTATAGGCGCCAAGCAGTGCAGGAATAAAAGATTCGAGCTGGAAAAAGAGAACCATGCCCAATAACAAAATGATTACGAGCAAAAGGACCTGGCGAATTGCATTGTTGGAAATGGAGCTCATCCGGTTTCGAAAGTCACCTTAAATGTAAGTGTAAAAATCAGAACTCCAGGTCACCGGCTTAAGAGGCAAGCCAGCTAGGGAAAAGAATTCCACTCCGCGCAGGCACCAGGAAAAATCGATAAAAAAGGGGAGTTATTTTAACATGTTGGCAATGATGCCCATAAGCAAAAAGATCGCGATCCCGGCCAGCAAAATGGTAGCTTGGGTTTGTTTGGTCATAAGGGTGTTTTAAATAGGGTATGGAATACGGTAAAAAACGGATTAAAATACAACCGTCACCATAACGCTTTTCCGGCAATAAAATTGTAAATAATAAAGCCCCGCCAGAATTGGCAGGGCCATGTTTTGTTTATAATCTAAGATAAATTCTTTCCTAAATTTATTTCATTAATTCCCCGACTTATTAATTGTTATCCACAGTCCGGGAAGCTGGGCTCACTGTCTGGTACAACCGAGGCCCCTTTGCAGTCTACAAGGTTAGTTCGCCCCAGCCTTTTCGGTATGCTCTTTTTACAAATTGATTTGCCGCTTCAAAATTCGTGATGCGCATATTTTCGCCGTCCCATTTATAGACGATATACCTGCCGGGCATAGAGCCGTTTACTTTCAGGTTGAAACAGCGAAGCAGGAGGTTTCCCATCAGCACTGTTTCTGTAAGCGGTCCTGCATAACCTTCGAAGGGCGAATCTACTTCGGCCTTGCCATAGCCCGCGATACAGGCATCTACCCACTGCCACCAGTGCCCGTCCATACCACCCTCGACTCTGGGGTACTTTGGCGGAATATTGACTTCCTTATTCCTGGAAAGCGGAAGCAGCCTTGGATAAAGGCCGCCCCAGCCGCAAGACATTTTCCCCTTTGAGCCGATAAACAGCGAGCCGCCTTCATAGTCATCCATGGATGCGAGTTCGAGGCCTTCATCGCCATCGCCGATTTCTTCCGGCCGGTCTGGGAGGAGGCCCCCGTCCATCCAATATACCTGGATGTCACGCCCGTCTTTGAGTTTAAATGTGTAGCGCAGCTTGGTGGAGACAGGAATGCTTTCGGGATAGTCGGCCTCCTTGAAAATGCCCGAATAGACGGTGCTTGCGTCGCAGGTGACTTCGGTCGGGTAACCCAGCTGGTATAGTTTGAAGGCGGGTCCCATGATATGACAGGCCATGTCGCCCAGTGCACCGGTGCCGAAACGCCACCATCCCCTCCAGTTAAACGGAACAAGGTTGTCGATATAGTCCACGTATTCCGCTGTACCCAGCCAAAGGTCCCAGTTCAATTCGCTCGGGACCGGGGGTTTCTGATCCGGCCAGGGAATTCCCTGGGGCCATACAGGCCTGTTCGTCCAATTGTATACTTTCTGGATGTCGCCGATCAGCCCCGCTTCGATCCATTCGCGCATGATCCGCATCCCGTCGCCCGAAGCGCCCTGGTCGCCCATCTGTGTGACCACTTTGTATTTGGCTGCAGCCTGCGTGAGGAGCCTCGCTTCGTAAATATCGTGGGTCAGTGGTTTCTGAAGGTAGAGGTGTTTTTTCATTTGCATGGCATGCATCCCGACGATGGCGTGATTGTGATCCGGAATAGCTACGGAAACAGCGTCAAAATTCTTGTTCTCCTTTTCAAACATTTCGCGCCAGTCATGGTAAAAAGAAGCTTTGGGAAACTCTTTCCGGCGCTCAGTTGCCGGCCTTTCGTCCACATCACAGAGAAACGCGATGACCGCATTCTTTTTGGGTGCGCGGGCGTAATGGTGAATGTCGCTTTGTCCTTCGCCGCCGCAGCCGACACAGGCGATGTAAAGTTTGTCGCTCGGCGCGACGAAGCCCCTTCCAAGCACATGCCTGGGCACGATATAGAATCCTGATGCAAGCGCGGTGTTTTTGATGAAATCACCCCTGGTCATCCCGGCAGGCGTATCGTTATTCTGATTGTTTTCCATAACCGTCAATTTTATTGGTGAAGCAAATCGTAGAATAAATGTAGGAAGTAATGACGGATGGATTTCCTTAAATGAAAAAACGCCTGCAGGAATGCATGCGCGTGTTTAGCCATTGATCTTTCATGCTTCACGATCAAATTATCTTTGGACAACCTCTCCCTCGACGGAGAACATAATGGTTCCAAGCCTCCCCGATTTTTCCGGGATTTCCCCATGGCGTTCCAAAAACCGTAAATTGTAGTATTATCAAAATTCTTCTTATGTACCGGATTAGCACAAAAACCAGGTTCGGCGCCTTTGTTTTATTTGTTCTCATCTTCGCCATCTCCGAGCTGCCAGCACAAAACAAAACCGCCACTGAAAATTATTTCCGGGTTGAAAATTATTACAAGGTCAGGTGGGGTTTCGCAGAAGAATTTATTGGGCTATGGGAAAAAAATCACTATCCTTTGTTGAAAAAGGCAAAGGAGAAAGGTGACATTATCAGTATCGTCGCAAGCCGGCCAAGATACCATTCCGGCGAGGACACGCGCTGGGATTTCCGTGTGACCATCGTGTTTCGCACAGTGGCGCTTGCTTTTGATGAAAACCTGACGACAACCTATAAAAAGGAATTATTCCCCGACCAGGACGCATATGCAAAGGCTGAGCAACATCGGTTCGAACTCCTGCTTGCCCACTGGGACATTGAAACATCCGACATTGACCTTCCCTGAGCTTCGTGTCAACCGGCTATTTACCGAGCATCGGGAATAATTTGCGGATGTCCAGGTCAGTTGGCTGCGCGCCGTATTCGCATATCTCAAATGCCTCGGCTTGCTTGACATTTGCTGCGCGATCTGCGCCGTACCATTTCTCCACTGAGGCCCTCATCGCCGGGGTGACCGGCCTGCTGCTTCTCCCTGCCAGCCATTTGATGCGGTCGGCTTCTTTTTCGGGAACCTGGTCGAGATAGTGCCCGATCCAGGGCAACCATTCATACATCTGCGACTGGTGGGCGTCAAGGGCTGCAATCTTTTTGTCAAAGCTGCCGGTGATGTCGACGACGATGTCAGGGCGGAAAGGATTTGGTCTCTGGAAACGGTCCTGGTAATATAGAAAAACAGGGTTTTTTTTGAGCGCCGGTGTTTCAGGCGCGATATTCGGAACAGCCACCATGTATGCGGCATCCTGGACCAGCACGCCGGTATAGCGATGATCGGGGTGATAGTCGTTCGGCCGCGGAGCAATGACAAGATCCGCATTCCATTCCCTGATCTTTTTAATAATCTGAAGGCGGACTTCCAGTGTGGGCATCAGTAACCCATCATGGTTGTCGAGCACATCATAAGTGATACCAAGTCGCTTTGCAGACTCCTGGGTTTCTGCATACCTTCTTTTCGCAAGCTGCTCGCCCTTCATCGACTGGTGGCCCGCATCGCCGTTGGTCACCGATAAGAATTTAACCGCGCAACCCATCTGGGCAAAAATCGCGGCAGTACCGGCCGCCTGTTCATCACAATCATCGGGGTGGGCGCCGATCATGATTACCCTGATCTTCGCACTGTCTTGTTGGGCCATTGCTGAGTTCATGCCGCAAATTATGATTCCGCAGCATAACAGCAGGCCTGTCAAAGGGGGTCGCATAAAAAAGAGTTATTTGGAAAAATAGGGGCTGGGTTAGGAACCCGCCCGATCTAAGTTAAGAAATGTACGGCGACAGACACTTCGATCACTCGACCAGGACGTTAGTCACTAATTGATGATTAAACATCAAAATTTATGGGGAGTTGCGGGAACAATATCAACTAATAATAACATTTTTATAAAACGGTTTAACATTTCCGGGCACGAATTTAGGACGTAATTTATATCCGCAATACAATCTAAATTGCCAATATGGAACCGCAATCCCGCAAGAGACAGCTTCTCCTCGAATTTATTGATCGTCGCGTGTTCAGCCCCCTGCTCCGGTTAACGGAACATACATTTATCGGGAGACACCGAAAAATTTTTCGGGAAGCCAAAAAGAAAGCTGTACACCAGCGTGAGGACCTTCACTCATATAATTCCCCTCTCGAAGTGAAGGAAGCTTTTCTCAAAAAAGTTCTGTACGGGAATACCAGGCGCCTGATTGTTGACGGCGAAGAATTTGAACTACGGATGGTCGAAGAGCCTATGAAACTTCGTGATGAGTTCATAGAACTCTGCCAGACCTTGGACGTCTGACTAGCCTGCAGTTGAGGTTTCAAATTCCGTGTTGACGGCTTCCGTCAATTTTTCACAGGGCAAATGCTTGTCGATGTAATCAAGGACCGATCCCACGGTTTTCATCCTTTCGGCGTCATCGTCTGGGATAGAAATTTTGAATTCTTTTTCAAGTTCTGAAATGAATTCGCAAAAATCAAGCGAATCGATGTCAAGATCATCATGAAAAGAAGCCTGAAAGGACAAGGAACGTTCATCAATCGCGAATTTGTCAATCATGATTCCAATAACTCTCGTCACCCGGTCGGTGCTGTTTGATCCACGGAATGTTTCTCCTCGGCTCATCAGTTGCGGTCATTTGGTGAAAGTATATAATCCTCAATTTTGCGGTAGAGCGTCGACAGCGATATGTTCAACATTTTAGCCGCTTCGGCCTTGTTCCATTTTGCAGTAATCAATGCTTTTTGGATATGCAGGCGTTCAAAAAGGTTGAGATCAAATGAGGAGTTTCCTCCTTTCGCGTCCTGGAAGGGATAGGAAAGGACTTCATAGGGAAGTGTTTCTTCGGACAATATCGATCCGGCAGAGAGAATCACCGACCGCTCAATGATGTTCTTAAGTTCCCGAATATTTCCTTTCCAGTTGTAGTTCATCAGCATTCGTTCGTACTCTCTTGTAATGCCGGTAATATGTTTGCCGAGCTTCTGCGAAAAAAGCCTTGCGAAGTATTCGGTGAGCAGGAGGATGTCTCTTTTTCGTTCGCGGAGCGGTGGAAGTTGGATCGAGAAAGTGTTCAGGCGGTAAAAAAGGTCCTCTCGAAAATGACCCATCCCAATTTCGCTGGAAAGGTCACGGTTAGTCGCAGAAATTAACCTGATATTTACGCGGGACGTTTTGTTGTCGCCTACCTTGATGAATTCGCCCGTTTCAAGCACGCGTAGTAGCCGCGACTGCAAATCTTTATCGATTTCGCCGACTTCGTCTAGAAAGAGCGTTCCGCCGTCGGCAACTTCAAGCAAACCTTTCTTATCGCGGATTGCTCCCGTAAATGCGCCGGCGCGGTAGCCGAAAAGTTCGCTCTCAAGAAGTTCCCGGCTAAAGGATGAACAGTTGATCGCAACAAAGCTGCCGGAAAGCCTGGTACTACTATTGTGTATTGCCCGTGCGAATAATTCCTTGCCTGTACCCGTTTCACCAAGGAGTAAAACCGATGCGTCCGACCGTGAAACTTTTTTGGCGAGTTCAACAGCCTCCCGGATGAGTTCGGACTCACCGACGATGTTGTTAAAGTTGAAAATGGTTTCAGCATGAGTTTCTGGCCGGCTCTCCTTTCGTCCTTCTTTCGGGCTGAATCCGGCAATTTGATCTTTGATGGTCTGGATTACGCTGTGGACGTCTTCGCCCTTGATGATATAGTCGGCTACGCCGTTCTTGAAAGATTTGACGCAGTTTTCGATATCGGGGTAACCCGTGAGGATCACGGTTTGAATGGAGGGATACCGCATTTTTATTTCTTTGGCAAAGGATGATCCATTGCCATCCGGTAGCATGGCGTCCAGCAATACAAATTGGATATCTTCCTTCTCCAAAATAACTGAGGAGGTTTGCAGGTCGTGCGAGCGAAAAACCTCGTAACCTTCAAGAGAAAGAAACCTCCCCAGTAATTTGCAGAATTTCAAATCATCGTCAACTATCAGGACCTTGTGCATCAGGCTGGCTATTTTTCGGACTCCTCAAAAAGGTATTTGACTTTATACTGCTTCAGGTATGGGTCGTACTCCCTCAATTCGTTGTCGTTTCTTGCATATGTCCCGACCGAATTGCGGAACCTTGCGTTTTCTTTAAAGGCAGTTTCAAGATTCCCTTTTGTGAGAAGTTCGAGCGAACCATTTGGCGAGCGGCTGAAATAATATTTCGTCGCTGATGAAAAACCCTTGCCACCGGCATTGGGCTCCAGCGCAGTGCGTGTATACAGATAAAAATCTGTTGTATCGAGAATCCGGTATGCTTCATTTTGATAAAACCGGTAAGCGATGCCACGGCAATCGCGGTAGCCAAAAAAATCTTTTTTGAGCAACGCGGTTTTTTTATCGCCGTTCCTGACGATTATTTTATCATTGGCAAAAAGTTTCTCGGTTTGAATTGCGCGTGCGCCGGGGTCGCATGACAAGGGATAACTGACACGATTCGCTCTGAAATCTGTTTCATCCTTGAATAAGCCTGCAACCGCTGTTTGTGCGTCGCTTCTGCCGGCCTGTCCTGCCAGGACCAGCACGACCAGCATTTTAATGAACTGTTTCATATTGATAACATTTGGTGAATAATATATTATTATTAGAACCGAACAAGAAAAGCAAGGATGATCCGCGACTCGGCCTTGACCAAGTCTGGCATCCACCCGCCCCAGCTACTTAGCGGAGGAGCAATGGAGGCGCCGTTCGAAGCGTAGGTATAGCCGCCGGTATTTGCGAACCCTGATGGTGAAGTGACTCCTCCCTGTCCGGCGAAATAACCTGTAAGCGCAGGAGTTCCTGGCGCTGGTCCGATGTTTACGATAGCCCTGCGCACGAACTCCAGCTTGATCGTTATGTTTTGCGAAGGCATATAGTCCAGTGTAGTTGAGAAGTCCCAGGCATTGAATGTCGAACCCGGGCCCGTCTGTTTTTGAAACAACGTATCAGCATAACCGGTAGGCGCGAGTACGAGGTATTGACCGGGGTTGTGCATGTAGCCGCCTCCGAAATTAAATGCCCAGTGGTCGCCGAACCAGAAGCGGTTGTAAATCATGCCGCTGATAAAATTCTGTGCAGGCAGGTTCTCGCCCGTCTTTGGATCCATTTTCCCGAATGGCGAAACGCCATCGCCGTTCTCGAAACCAAAATCGCCCGTAATTGAAAAGGCCGCTTTCTTCAGGAATTTCGCGTGCGGCCGGTTGAGATAACGGCGTTCGTAGCTGTAATCGAGGTGTACACGATATCTGCCTGGTGCTCCCTGATCGTCCTTCCCGTAATAGTTGTTAAAGACATAGTCGACATCTTCGGCGGGACGATAGTATATCGACGCGCCCATACCAGGGGAGTGGTTAAACATACCGTAAGACTGCCAACCATTAATCAGCCAGAGCTCTACTTTCAACTTGTCTGATGGAAAAGTCTGCAGCCTGAGCCCGTTAAAAAACCAGGGCGTATTGTCTGAAGTATATGAGGGCTGGTATCCCCAGTTCTCAAAATTGTTATAAGAGAAAAGGCCAATATATGACATGAAAATTCCGGCGTCGAGGTTTATCCCATGCCAGACGTCCCAGTGATAACCCGCATAAGCCTCACTGATATAGCGGTAAATTGTCTGAAGGTCGTATTGTCCCTTGTATGAACTTCCGTCGTTCCTGGGAACGACTGTTGAGCGTGTTCCGAACTGCATCATTACCCTCCCCCTTACATTGTCGACGTGAATGTCGCCGCCAACGCCCATGAAGGAAAGTTGGAGTTCATTATCCCTGGCCAATGCCGTTGATCCGACCACGGTATTGTCGTTCGGGTGATTGTAGGAGTGCGTATAATTGAAATCAAAAGTGACATCGCCCGTAAAATATTTTGAGTCGAATGCGGGCGGACTTGTTTTCCTGCTGGTGCCGTTCAGCCAGGAAAAATCGCCGAATGCAAATGGATCGCTTGCTCTCGCGGGAGCCGCTGTTACAGAATCTTTCTTTTGCAAGGAATCCGTATTATGATTGGGTCCCTGCGCAATTGCGCTTCCGAGGAATGTAGCCATTGCAATCAGTAAACTTCCGAGGCGTCTGGCGGCAGGAGTGGCCGACGACAAAATCTTTTTTCCCATTGAATCAAAATTTTAGTTACTGCCTGAAGTGCCAACGCGGTACCACAATCAGCAGCTTGAAAATTCAATGGGGTGAAAGAGATAGATAGTCATGCAATTGTGTCGGAAACTGTAGGGATCGAGTGTCAATGCGCGGATAGACAAAGACTACCAAAATGATAGCCTCCTGTTTAAAACGAGAAATTCTTAATTTAAAAAAAACTAAATGTTATATTATCATTTTAATTAATGTGTTTTTGTCATATTTTTGGGCATTCTTAACATTGTTTTAAAGCCGGGTGTATCTACATCGGGCTTTTTAATTTCATTGCCGGCATAGGCAAATTGGATTGGACCGATTTTATATTTATGTCCTATGTTTACCAACAATTGACCAAACTGCCATGGGAAATGAAATAGGCCAGGATAAAAATTTGTCCAACCCCGTCAGGAGGGTCTTGATTGCAAGCCTGATAGGTACGACCATTGAATTCTTTGATTTTTATATTTATTCAACCGCTGCCGTGCTGGTCTTTCCGAAATTGTTTTTTCCTGCTTCAGATCCAACTTCGGCGACTTTGCAATCGCTGGCGACTTTCGCACTCGCATTTTTTGCGAGACCCATTGGTGCAGCTCTTTTTGGTCATTTCGGTGACCGTATTGGCAGAAAAGCAACGCTTGTCGCCGCACTGTTGACGATGGGGCCATCTACCGTGGCAATAGGCCTACTGCCGACCTACGCTTCGATTGGCGTTTTCGCTCCAATCCTGCTGGCACTTTTTCGTTTCGGCCAGGGGCTGGGACTTGGAGGCGAATGGGGCGGCGCGGTGCTGCTGGCAATGGAGAATGCCCCGAAGAAAAAAAAGGCCTGGTACGGAATGTTTCCTCAGCTGGGGGCCCCGGTCGGGTTTGTCCTGTCGAGCGGAACATTTCTTCTGCTGAGCAGCACGCTGAGTGACAGCCAGTTTTTTGCGTTCGGGTGGCGAATCCCATTTATTGCAAGCTCGCTCCTGGTCTGGGTAGGGCTCTATGTGCGCCTCAGGCTAACAGAGACGCCGGATTTCCTGCGCGTGGTGGAGCGCAAGGAACGCGTGAAGCTGCCGATGATGGTAATATTCGCAAAACATACCCGAACACTTATCCTTGGGACTTTTGTGGCAGTAACTACGTTTGTTCTCTTTTACCTGATGACTGTTTTTACGCTGAGTTGGGGAACTTCCGCACTGCACTTCCAGCGATCCGGTTTTTTGATTGCGCAACTGGTTGCTGTCTTATTTTTTGCGGTCAGTATTCCGGTTTCTGCGGTCTGGGCCGACCGGCACGGCCGCAGTATCACGCTTATCTTCGCCACCATTGCCATATTATTGTTTGGATTTTTCTTTCCTGTGTTGTTTAGGGCAGGCGACTGGATTTCGACCTCGATTTTTCTCGCGTTGGGAATGGTCCTGATGGGATTTACGTATGGCCCACTCGGCACATCGCTCGCTGAAATATTTCCAGCTTCTGTCCGGTATACCGGATCATCGCTTTCATTTACAATCGCCGGTATCATCGGCGCTTCGCTTGCGCCTTATCTTGCCATGGATCTTGCGAAATCTTATGGCCTCTCCTATGTCGGCTATTATCTTTCGATTGCATCGGCGCTGACGCTGCTTGCATTGCTTTTATCAAGACGTTCGCAGCGGGCGGCGGAAGGTCGCGATTAAGGTTTATCTGCCTGGGCTGACTTCGGCTGCTTTGCCGATTTTTCGCTCGGGACCTTTTTCAAAGGATTACCAGGTTAGATGGCAATTGACAAAAATGATCTGACTTTTTGATTTTTCAAGAATTCGGTGGCCCAAATCAGCAAGGGAAAATTATTTACCTTTCTTCTACCCGAACAGGTGGTTTAATGAGATGTTGTTATGCCGCCGGGTTACTTTCCTTCAGCAAATGCTGGCATCAAACCTGAGAGAAAGAGCAACGGGGCTGACCCGTCATTTCAAGGACAAACATCAACTGGATTGAAATAAAAACTATGTATTCTGCCCAATACCTGTTTCGCGTAGCGAAAATTATCTGTGTGGCGGCCATCGGATTGATGTCCCTTCTTGTGGTCGTTGGCAATACGACGGATTATTACACCAATTATGACTTTGTACAACATGTACTGAAGATGGACACAATTTTTCCAGGAAGCAAATTGCAGTACCGCAGCATCCACAGCAATACGTTTTTTCACCTCGCCTATCTGCTTATTATTCTCACGGAAGCGGCGATGGCCATTTGTTGCATCTGGGGCACCTTCGTGCTGTGCAGGAATTTAAAGAAAGACGCGTCTTCCTTCAATGCATCTAAAAACTGGGCGGTCGCCGGTATCATTCTCGGTATCTTGATATGGTTTATCGGGTTCGAGGTAATTGGCGGCGAATGGTTCGCGATGTGGCAAAGCGCAGCATGGAATGGTCTTGCTTCTGCCGAACGGATCCTCAGTTTCCTTGTGTTGACCCTGATGCTCTTGCATCTCAGGGATGAATAAATGTCTGATTCATACCTGGCGCTTAACCCTTTGGCACTTCTGCCATGCAGGGAATTAAAAATTTATTGAAAGATTTATAATATTTATTGTTTATCAATAAATAATTATTGATATTTGCTATCTCAATCAAAAAAATTATGAAATCAAGAACTGATTGGACGCTCATCGTAATGACCGTTCTTGCCTGGATCGTAGCCGTTGGCCTGGCCATAAAGGCCGGAGCAATTCTCGTTTCTTATATTGTAAGCATCGGGAATCCTATCGCGGCGAAAGACCTTTATAAGGGCACTGACCTTTACAACCTGAGGCAGTATGACTTTGGCCATTATACAGGAAGCGTCATGTTAATGATCATCCTCGAGATGATCAAGTGCTACATAGCTTTTATGGTGATCAGGGTCGTCTCAAAAATCCGGTTGGCGAACCCCTTCAAACCCGAAGTAGCAAGAGACCTTGAAAAAATCAGTTATTATATTATCGGCGTTTGGGTCCTGGCAGCATTATATAACGCTCACTTGCTTTGGCTGTCGAAAAGAATCCAAATCGCACCAACGCATTTTGTCTCGATGGAGTTCATTTTGCTGGCATGCGTCGTGTTCGTCTTCTCCCAGATATTCAAGAGAGGAGTAGAGCTTCAAACTGAAAACGAATTAACTGTATAGCCATGTCGATAATCGTAAATCTTGACGTGATGATGGCCAAACGCAAGATGTCGTTGAACGAACTTTCAGACAAAGTGAATTTGACGCTGGCCAACCTGTCGATATTAAAGACGGGAAAAGCAAAAGCAATCCGGTTCAGTACGCTCGAATCGATATGCAGGGTACTCGACTGCCAGCCGGGCGATATCCTGGAGTATACCAGTGAAACGTAGCAACGCATTATGAAGGGAAGGGGTAACTTTAGCGGAGGCCTGGGATTTTATTTAGCAATAAAAATTGGGCGGCACAAAATAACGGCAGGATGAATCATACCGGGGACTTGCATATCGAAGAAGAGGTAAAATCATTTTTTGATATTACCCACAACAGGCATTCCGGCGAGGAGCTTAGTCATATGCTGTCGGAAACCCTGCGGGACAAGGAGTCAGTTCTCAGGCGTCAGCAATTGCTCAAAGGATTTGTCACGAACGACAATGTATTAAAGGATTATTCGCACTACCGTTTTGATTTGTCAGAGATCGTTGATTTTTTGGAAACGATTTTTATCGGGTCAATTACGCAGGCGAGGCTTCGCCGCCAATTGCGGTTCTCACAAAAGAACAGGGAACAAAAGAGAGGGAAGCTGATCCTGATGGTCCGTCTATTTTATGCGATAAAGAACAGCTACCTGAAAAAACTGGACCTGGCTGTATTTCCCCGCAGCTACGCGGCTGAGCTGGGAGCCCTAAAAAAATTTCTTGATGACTTTGACCTGGAGCGTTATGAAGAGGCTTTTCTGAAAAACAAGTTTCGAATATCTCATATCGTCAGCCTGATCATGCTGGTCATGGAAAAAACAGCCAAGGGGGAAATGGCGCAATTCTGGAAGCGCTGGTTTGTCTTCGAAGCCTACCTTTCGATCAGCAGGTGTATCATCGACAGGGCACTCGTCTTTCCCGAATTCGATGACGAGCATTTCGAACTGGAGTCGGTATATCATCCGGCAATCAAAAACCCTGTGAAGAATAATTTTGCGGCTTTCCACCCGGTGACACTTTTGACTGGCCCGAACATGTCCGGCAAGTCTACTTTCCTTAAGGCCGTCAGCATCTGTGTTTACCTTGGACACGCAGGCCTCGCTGTCCCGGCGTCAAAGGCCGTTATGCCATTTTTTGACAGCATGTCGGTAGCCATCAACCTGACAGATAGTATTGTTTCCGGTTACAGCCATTTTATGTCGGAGGTCATTACCCTCAAAAACGTCGTCGAAGACGCGACTAACGGGAAACGCTGTTTTGCTGTTTTTGATGAACTGTTCAGGGGAACCAATATTGAAGACGCACTGGAAATAAGCACCATTACCATTGCGGGACTTAACCGGTTTCCTAACTGTATCTTTTTAATATCGACGCATCTTCACCAGCTGCAGGCGATGGAAGAAGTCAGGCAAAATAAGATCTCCGTTTGTTCGATAGAATGTGTGCTGAATGACAATGTCCCGGTATTTAGTTACCGTCTGAGAGAAGGCTGGAACGACCTGAGACTTGGCCGGATTCTTTTTGCGCGCGAAGGGTTGAACGAAGCGCTGGCCCGCTGATCGCTTTTTACTTTCAGGTATTGCAAACACCTTCGATTTATTCCGTTCTCAGGCTTTTAACCGGGTTTGCCAGTGCGGCTTTTATTGACTTGTATCCCACAGTGGCCCAGGCAATCGCAATGGAAAAGATCATTGCCAGCACGATTGTCAGTGGACTTACTGCCACACGATACGAAAAGTTTTCAAGCCACCCGTTCATGATCATCCAGGCAACGGGAACCGCAATGATAAAGGCGCATAAAACCAGCAGGGTAAACTCTTTAGAAATCATGTAGGTAATTTGGAAAGCTGAAGCTCCCAGCACTTTGCGAATCCCAACCTCCTTTGTCCGCTGTGCGACAATGAGTGAAACAAGGCCAAATAATCCCAAACACGAAATAAGAATGGCGAGTCCTGCAAAGATCCTATATAACTCAGAAAGTCGATTTTCATCTTTGTAATAACCGTCGATTTTATCGTCGAGGAATTGATATTCGTAAACGAAATCAGGATATGCCTGTTTCCAAATGCTTTCAATAGCAGGCATAATTCTTTCAGAAAACTTTGGATTAATCCTGACTCCCGCCAGGCTATAGGCCTCTTTCGCGCAACCCATGACAACCGGAACGATGGGTGTTTGTAAAGAAATGGTGTGGAAATCCTTGACAACGCCCACAACGGGCGCCTTCACGTTATCCCAAAATTTTATTTCCTTTCCCAGGATATCTTTTGGATCGCGAAACCCCAGCTTGCTGACAAGCGTTTCGTTGACTACAAATTCCCGGAGAGTATCGCTTGGTGAATAAAACCTTCCTGCAGCAAGTTCAAGGTGATAAGTATTGAAATAAGACGCATCAGCCCATTTGAAATAGGTCAGGAAATCGGTTTTTTTCGGGTTATGATCAAATTTGAATGAATTTGCCCAGATGTCGTTGTCCAGCGGACTAAAAGTGCTGAAGCTTATTGCGGTGATACCCGGTAGCGCGAGCAATTCGCTACGCACGGCTTCCATTTTGGATTGGCTGGCGCTGTCACCAGGTATGGGTAAGGTAACGACGGATTCCTTGTCAAAGCCCAATGGCGCATGGTGAAATAATTCCATTTGATGGATCATGACGAGGACGCAAATCACCAGGGCCTGGGCGATAAAAAATTGCCCGATTACAAGACCTCTTCTAAAGTTGATCCCGCGATTCGAGGCGGCCGACAATTTATTTTTTAAGGCGTTAATCGGATGGAATGAAGAGCATACCAGGGCCGGGTAAAAGCCGGAGAGCAATGTAACTCCGAGAAAAATAGCTCCCAGGGTAAGAATCAAAAACGGACCATTAAAACGCAAGGCAAGATTGGCTTCGAGGAGCTGGTTCACCGGCGGAATAACTAAAACCAGCAGGTTAACGGCGACGACCAGCGCAAATACGGTAACCAGTCCGGCCTCGCCGAGGTGTTGCAAGATAAGCCGGCTTCGGCTGCTCCCAAGTACTTTCCTTACGCCGATTTCCTTGGAGCGGTTGATCGACTGCGCGGTTGCGAGATTTATAAAATTCACGCAAGCGATAACCAGGAGGAAAATGCCAACCAAAGAAAGGGAAACAAGTAGCTGTCTGCTGAATATACGGCGATTGTAATTTTCGAAAGTACTGTTGAAATGCATGTCGGATAGTTGCTGCAAAACAATTCCTTCGCTCGCGTGATCAGCAGGCTTATGCTTTTTTACGAAATCGCGGAGAGCCATATTGAATTTCCTCGCGGTAAGACCGGGCGGGAGCTTCACAAAACAGTAACCCCTCCCATAGGTGCCGACCCAGTCATTGACGTCAATATTTTTGAGTGATTTATAAGAGACAACAATTTTCAACGGAAAATCTGAATTGGAAGGTGGATTGGCAAGAATTCCTGTTACCTGGAATATGTCCCGGTTTTCATATTTGATCGTTTTTCCAATGGCAGAATGCCAGTCCCCGAAATATTTTATCGCGATATCCTGTGAAAGGACGACGGAATTTGGCTGCGTCAGCGCAGTATTCGGGTCACCCGAAAGAAATTTGAAATTGAATATGTCAAAGAATGACGGCTCTGCAAAATAGAGGTCTCCGGACTCATTGAATTTCTTGTCTGTGCCATCTGCGGTTCCCTGTATGGTCACCTGGCCATCCCTTCCAAATATTGCGGCGACACTTTCGAGCTGGGGAAAATCCAGACGCAGCCCTTCGGCGACCGGCAGCGGCACGGCAGCTGTGGGTGCGAAGCTGCTCGAAGTGGTGTAAGGCACACTCACAAGACGGTAAATCCGCTCTTTGTCTTTATGAAAATTATCGAAACTGTATTCGTACCTGACGAATAGAAGAATGACAATAAAAGCCGTAATGCCGACCGATAATCCGATTATATTGACAGCTGCATATGTTTTATGGCGGCCAATATGTCGAAAGGCTGTTTTCAAATAATTCTTGAGCATCGCACAGTCATTTATGAATTGGGACAATAATAACACCATGCGCCAGGTCAAAAAAGGAGCCATCTTTTCAATATTTTGGCTATCAATTTTTTGACGCCCGCGCATGCTGACCTGAAATGTCCGCTTTCGATACGGCTGTGTGTGCGGCGGTGAACATTTTGTCAACGGAGCCAGCTTGGGTTCTTTCAAAAAAAATGCAACCATTTTCTTGATCTCCGGTCTCATATTGAAAAAAAACCATGATTGGAGCTTTCCTGAGACCCATTGTAATTGCCAGCTTTTTTTTCTCGACAATATTCCAAACCTGCGAATGTCAGGGCGAGGTTCACTATAATCAAAAAATTGCGCCTCCACTTCTCCGACTGGATTTTCTGCTTTTGCGAGATACGCTAGAAAGGAGCCACCCAGGTCTTTATCGCTACCGGTCAAAAAAAGATATGGACTACGTCTTTGACAGCTGTTATTCAAGTATCAGGGACAGCGAGACCGTTATGGAGTTCTTCACCCGCGTGGCATATATCGTGGCTTCGATTGGCGATGGGCACACGAATTGCAATCCGCCGCGCCCAGTATTGCAGGAATTTATGAACAGCGAGAAATTTTTTCCTGCGCTGCCAATTTTCATTCACAGCCAAGCCTACGTTTATTGCTGCAACCAGTCCCCGGAAATTAATGGCTCCGAAATATTGTCTATCAATGATGTCCCTATGGGGCAGGTGTTGCAAAAAATCTATGGTTATGTACAGTCTGACGCATTCATTACGTCCCACAAGGACACTGAACTCCCCGACGGGTTCATTTTTTTATACTACCTGATCTTTGGCCACCCGGACAAATTTGAGGTGAGCTGCCAGGCAGCCAACGGGGAGATAAAAAAAGCAACCCTTAAGCCGGATACCTTCAAAGGCATTTTATGCCCACCGCCATTTACCAGGCCGACGAGGTATCTCGAACTGAATTACAAAAAGGGAGATATAGCGGTGATTACCATCAAGAGCTTTTTCAATGGGTTTTTGCAACAAACCCATGAAAATTTCGAAGCTTTCCTGGACTCATCGTTCAGCGATATAAAAAAGAGAAGGGTTGAGAAGTTATTGATCGATATTCGCCGAAACCAGGGTGGCAATGACAATAATGGCGAATTGCTTTATTCCTACCTGACTGCAAAGCCATTCAGGTATTACTTATCACAGGAAACGACTACGCAAAAGTTCACTGAGAAAGACCAACCAAACCTTGCCATCCAGCAACCGCAGGCTAATAACTACGCGGGGAGATTGTATGTACTTGCCGACGGCCGTTCTTTTTCCGCGAGCGCAGAGTTTTCATCCGTTGTAAAAAGCAATGACCGCGGCAAATTCATTGGAGACGTTTGTGGCGGTGGGTATTACGGGAACACCTCGGGTGACGAAGTGCATGTTATCCTTCCAAACTCGCACCTGGATATCAGGCTACCCTTGGTCAAATATACCGTCGCCGTGCGCAATATTGGCGAAAACGTCTGGAGCATCAAACCTGACTACCCGCTTTATCCTACAATTTCGGATCTCATCGAAAAAAAAGATGGTGAGTTGGACAGGGCTGTCGAAATTGTTCGGAATCATTAGAGCACTGGATGCCAGGTCTGCAATGGAAGCTGCACAGATGGAATATTCCTGTGCTCTCTTGGCACAAATGGAAAATATCTTATATTCAGAACTGATAATAGGGTGGTTTTTATACGAATCAATATCGGTTTCAGAGTATGGAGAAAGACGAGAAACGGCTACTTGAGAAAAAGAATGCTGAACTGGAGATTGAACTTGCCAGGAAGAATCGTGAGCTTCAGGTCGAGGCCTCGCTCGAAAAAGTCAGGGGGGTAGCTATGGAAATGCGCAAGCCCGATGACCTGATTGGCGTGTGCAGGGTTTTTTTCGGGGAAATCCAGTCGCTTGGGTTTACCGAATTGAGAAATGCCCTGATAAACACCGACAACCCTGACAACAGGTCCTTTCGCAATTACGATTATTCGGATCTTACTGGCAACCATGTTGTGGATATTCCCTTTGCAGGCAGTTCTGTGATCGAGAAATTCAGGCAACAGATCAAGGCGTCGGAGGATGCATTTTATGAAAGTGTTGTCTCCGGCGAAGAACTTGCAAACTGGAAAGCTTTCAGAGCAGCAAACGGAGAGTTTAATGATCCCCGCCTCGATAACGCCAATACGCTTTATTACTATTTCTATTCCGTTGGAACAGGCTCGATCGGGATTTCTACCTTCCGCCCCCTAAATATCAGGGAGCTTGAATTACTCAAAAGATTCAGAAATGCTTTCGATTTCGCTTATCGCCGTTATATTGATGTGGCGCAGGCCGAAGAACGCGCAAAAGAGGCGTCTATCGAGGCTTCGCTTGAACGAATGAGAGCAGTGGCAATGAGCATGCGGAAATCGGAAGAGCTCTCAGATTTCTGCGAAGCCATGTTCAAGGAATTAACTCACCTGGGCTTCGACAATATCAGGAACGCGCAAATTGCGATTGAGCATGACGAAACACAAAGCTATAGCTTCTATGTATTCTCCGAATTCGAGAAAATCAGTGGAAACCAAATCAGGTATGACAGCGATTCGCTTGTGCAACAGATTCGCAACCACCTCGGCAAAACCGGGGAGGGTCTATATGAAAAAGAATTCAGCGAGGATGAGATGGAAGAATGGCGCAAATGGAGAAAGACCATTGCGCCCCTGAATGATCGTGAAAAGACCGGCTCATTTTGCTGGTATATGTATGCCATTGGTAAAGGGCATATCGGGATATCAACTTTTCAAGCCATATCCGGCGAGCAAAGAGAAATCGTGAAGCGCTTTAAACATGTATTCGAACTTTCATACAGAAGGTTTGATGATCTGCAAAAAGCAGAGGCACAATCAAGGGAGTCTCAAATACAATTGGCACTCGAGAGAGTCCGTGCGCGGACGATGGCGATGCAGCGAAGTAGCGAATTGTCGGAAGTCGTCTATATCCTCTTCCAGCAATTCCGGGATTTGGGCGAAAGTCCGGACCAGGCTACCATCGGAATTGTGAATGAGGATGACAGGGTGATCGAATATTGGGTGACGATGTATGGCAACCAGATCAACCAGGTTTTCAAGTTTTCGATTGATGAGCCTCATGTGACAAAAAAGATTTATGACGCATGGAAAACAAAACAAAGTTCATTGGTCATTGATCTTGCCGGAAAAGAGCTGGAGGAATTTACTCTTTACCGGCACAGTATGGGAGGTGCCAAATACAATCCCGAAGAAAAACGCCGCATCATCAACGTGGCTTTTTTCTCCAAAGGGCTGTTGAATGTACAATCGACGGTTTCAAGGTCTGGCGAAAGTATTCGCCTGCTTGAAAGATTTGCCGCAGTGTTTGAACAAACTTATACCCGTTTCCTCGATCTCCAACAGGCAGAAAAGCAAGCGAGGGAAGCACAAATAGAGGCTGCATTGGAAAGAGTCAGGTCGAGGACGATGGGAATGCAAAAGAGTTCCGATCTCGGAGAGGTTCTCAGTTTGCTGGTTGCGCAGCTACAGGGACTTGGGTTTAAAATTGATGTTGCCAATTTCAACACCGAATACAGGGAAAAGGATTTTATTCTTTGGCTTTGGGTCAGGGGCACCGTTCTTCCACGAATCCGGATACCGCATTTTGACCATCCCTACTTCGATACAGTGCAGGACACCCTGGCCAAGGGGCTTGACTTCAACGTTTCGGTATTTTCCAGGGAGGTCAGGGACAGTTTCCGGGAGCATTACCAGAAGATCACGGGTATTATTCCCCCCGATGATGCAGAAAAATCGATAAAAGACTCAAATGGAATTGCATGGAGTCTCGTCTTTTTCAAAAATACCAGCCTGATGGTCGGCAACTACGATGCGGAGCCATATAGCGAGGAGCAAAACGCGATTGTCAGGCGATTTGGTAATGCATTTGAACAAGCATATACGCGTTTCTTTGATTTGCAAAAAGCGGAAGCGCAGTCGCGGGAAGGACAGATCCAGTTGGCACTCGAACGAGTTCGTGCCAGCACGATGGCCATGCAACGAAGCGACGAATTGAGAGAAGTCGTAACGACCCTTTATGAACAATTGCAAGTACTCAATTTTGATACGCATGCTTGCAACATTATTATCATCAACAAGGCGACGGGGGATCGCGAATTTTGGATTGGCGGATACGCGCCAAAAATTTTCCCCGAAAGCTATAAAGTCCCTTATTTCAGCCACCCTTACGTGGACGGGCTCCTTGATGCATGGAAGCGCGACGACAAATACGGCGTGTTTGAGTATTCTGGAAAAATGAAACAGGAATTTGACGCTGTTTTCCTTACGCAGACAGATTTTAAAAATGTCCCGCCAGACGTAAAAAGGGTGATGATCGAAGTTGAATCCGTAACGTTCTCGACTGCCTTTTTTAATTATGGGGTATTGCAGGCGCTGGGCAAAGGACCTCTTTCAAGAGAAAATGCCGACATTTTGCAAAGATTTGCGCAGGTATTCGAGCAGACTTACACCCGCTTCCTCGATCTTCAAAAAGCCGAAGCTCAGGCGAGGGAAGGCCAGATAGAGGCAGCATTGGAGAGAATAAGAAGCCGTTCGATGGGCATGCAAAAAAGTGGCGAGCTCAAAGAAGTCATTCAGGTTGTTTATGAACAATTCGTTCATATAAACATGCATGTCGAGCATACGGGGTTTATTATCGACTATAAAGAGAAAGATGATATGAATATCTGGCTGGCTGACGAGCACCAGGTCCCCTTCCGGGTAACAGTTCCATATTTTGATTGTGCCTCTTGGAGAAGTTTTATTGAAGCAAAACAAACAGGGAAGGATTTCTTTACTAACCATTTGTCTTTTGAAGAAAAAAACAAATTCTACAATGATTTGTTTGACTTAGTTCCCGGAATAGGGGAGGAAGCAAAGCAGTTTTATTTAAGTTGCCCGGGTCTTGCGAGTTCGACAGCACTATTAGACAACGTAGGCCTTTACATCGAGAATTTTTCAGGCACCCCATATACCAATGAAGAAAACGCCGTGTTGATGCGGTTTGGAAAAGTCTTCCAGCAAACTTATACCCGTTTTCTTGATCTTGAAAAAGCCGAAGCGCAGGCAAAGGAGGCGCAGATCGAAGCTGCGCTAGAGCGAGTCAGGGCCAGGGCAATGGCCATGCATAAGACGAATGAGTTGCTTGATGTGGGCGAGCTTTTGTACAAAGAATTGACGGGCCTCGGAATTAGGAGTTTATCAGTCACTTATTCTATTATGGCCGAAGATGAGCGGAGTGCCGATTATTATGGAATTAACCCTGTGGACGGCAGAGTAGGCGAAAATCCCTTTGTGTTTCCACATACTGAGACAGCGGTGATGCGTGAGATCCTTTCGGCTTGGAAAAAGCAGGAACCCGTACATTCCATTGAGCTGGATGAAGTCGCAACAATCAGACATCAGACTTATATCGGTGAACACATCCTGGACGGGATAATAAAATCAAAATCGAATATTCCCTTTTCGGTAGAAGCTTTTCTGCAGGTCTCGCCCAAAAAAGCGTTCATCAATACGTTTAATTTTAAGAATGGATACTTATTTATCATCGGTGGCGACAGATTGCCAGTCGATCAACAACAGATACTGTTGCGCTTCACAAAGGTTTTCGAGCTGACTTATCGCCGTTTTCTTGATCTTCAGAATGCAGAAGCGCAAGCAAGAGAAGCCCAGATTGAAGCAGCCCTCGAAAGGGTGCGAAGCCGTACTTTGGCCATGCAGCAATCAGAAGAGCTAGCCGAAACCGGCGCGGTTCTTTTCAGGCAACTTATTCTTCTTGGTATCGCTCCGAATCGTCTTTACATCACGCTTATTAAAGATGAGGGCGGGGAAGGAGAATTCTGGATAACAGATGAAGACGGTCGCCGCGTCAGTTTAGCATATCATGCTAACCTGAACGATAATGTGTCGTTTAAAAAGATGCTTGACGGATGGCTGAAGAAAAGGAAGTCACTAATTATCGATATGCACGATGACGAGCTGCAGGATTATTTTAGGTACCTCAGCTCGATCAATGTGCCGTTTAAGGCCGGCCTGGAACAAAAAAGAAGAATACAGCATATTGCTTATTTCGGGAACGGCTTTATTGGAATGGCTTCGCCTGACGAGCAGCCGCCTGAGACACTGGAATTGCTCGAAAGGTTCGCCTACGTTTTCAATCTCACTTATACGCGCTTTAATGACCTGAAAATAGCAGAGGCACATGCCTCGCAGGCTGAACAGGACCTGGTTGAAATCAAATCAGCCCGTAAGAAAGCAGAAGACGCTCTTGCAGAACTCCAGGCGACCCAGCGGCAGTTGATCCAGTCGGAGAAAATGGCCTCGCTCGGTGAGTTGACCGCGGGAATTGCCCATGAAATTCAAAATCCGCTGAATTTCGTGAACAATTTCGCAGAAGTCAGCAAAGAATTGCTCGTCGAACTGAAAAACGCTGTGGAGAATAACAACCAGGACGAAGCAGCAGCTATTGCTGCGGACATTATTCAAAACCTCGAAAAAATTGAACATCATGGCAAGCGGGCCGATGCTATTGTCAAGGGTATGCTGCAGCATAGCAGGAGCGGCAGCTTTTCCCAAAAACAGCCGACGGATATCAATGCTTTGTGCGATGAATATATTCGGCTTTGCTTTCATGGCGTCAGGGCCAGAGACAATTCCTTTAATGCGACGATTAATACTGCCTTTGACGATGAAATCGGAACCGTGAATGTCATTCGCCAGGATATCGGCAGGGTGCTGTTGAATTTACTGTCCAACGCCTTTTATGCAGTAAACGAAAAAAAGAGAGCGAACAGCAACGGATATCAACCCACCGTCACGGTAGAGACGAAGCGGTCCGGCGATTCGCTGGTCGTGACAATTGCAGACAATGGCACCGGAATACCTCAAAACATCGTTGATAAAATCTTTCAACCTTTTTTTACCACGAAGCCTACAGGACAGGGGACCGGACTCGGGCTCAGCCTGGCCTATGATATTGTCAAAGCGCACGGCGGCGAGATAAAAGTGGAAACCAAACCTGGCGACGGAACAGGTTTCACCATACAACTCCCCTATGCCTGAGCGCCCGACAAACCCAGCCAACCACCGCCAAAAAAGCAATTTGATTTACCGGAAAGTTCTGCATTACTTTTTGACCAAAATGATTGTAGCTTCAGGAATTATTGTGGGTTTTGTGTTTCTTGTTGAATTGGTTCGACGACCGTTGGAATTAACGAATCTTTCCGAAGGGATAAAATCACTGATCGTTGCCATCCTGCACGCAACCGTGACTGTTATTGCGTACAGGAAAATATTTGCCGCTTATGAAAAAAGACCCATTTCGGAACTCAGTCTTGCTGATTTTACAGGCCATGCAGTCACCGGCTTCGCAACAGGGATCCTGATGCAGGCATTTTTCATCCTGGTCATATGCCTGGCAGGAACTTACTCCGTCCTTCAAACAAATCTCATCACCTACCTTGCGCAACCATTTGCCTTTGCGTTGACCGCAGGGTTTGTCGCAGAAATCATCATCATTGGGGTAGTATTTCGTCTGCTGGAGCGGCAGACAGGAACAATGATCGCATTAGTCATCTTTATCATCCTTTTCGCGGCATTGCACATAAAATCCCAGGGCGCAACCGTTATTTCGGTGTGCGCCACAGCGATGCAGGCGGGCTTTATGCTTCCAGCGGCATTTGTTTTTAGTCGCAGCTTGTGGCTGCCTATATTTCTCCATTTTGGCTGGGACCTCGCTGAACCAGGCATTTTTGGTGCGATCAATCCCAGCAATTCACTCACACAAGGATTGTTGACTAGCAAGATCGAGGGCAGTCCGATAATCACAGGCGGTGTACGAGGCCCCCAGGATTCTCTCGAATCGATGCTGCTTTCGCTGGCATTGGGGTTGGTCTTTTTACTATTCGCGATGAAAAAAGGCCGCATTTTAAGACCAAAATGGGAAGAGTGAGGATCCTCACGGTGGTCGTGGATATGGTACTGCGTTTTATTGGCTATTTCCTTTTTGCCGGCGTTGAATACGGTGGTTTATTCACAGTCGGTGACGGCTCCTTATCCAGCAGTTGCATTGCGACTTCCACGCCTTTTTCGAGCTGCAGGTCTTCTCCTTTTGAAACTGCCACCGCCGTGATTTTCTCCTCCACATCCGGCGATATGCCCATATTCTCCGCTATCCATTTGTTCTGTTGAGGGTCGAATATCGCGTTATCGGGAGCTGTCATGGAGCCGCCGTCAACAAACTGGTAATGAACACTTGATTTTACCAGGCCGCCCCAGGTACGCGTGCCGATCAGGGGGCCGACATGTTGGTGCTTGAATACCCAAGGGAAAAAATCGCCACCAGAACCCGCAAGTTCGTTTATCAGCAAAACTTTAGGTCCAAGAATGCCCGCAGGCAGCCGCATGGGTTTGCCGCCAGGTACTTCATTGGTAATCGCTGCACGAAGACGACGCACCATCAGGTCAACCATGTAATCATCAAGCAAGCCGCCACCGTTAAAGCGTTCATCGATCACAGCCCCCTGTTTATCCTGTTGCGCAAAATAATAGCGGTTAAAGTTGTTAAAGCCGCTCCCACCAGTATTGGGTACCCATACATAACCCAGTTTGCCATGGGAAAGCCCATCCACTTTTCTGCGATTGGTTTCAATCCATGCAAGCTGGCGCAAGCCGCCTTCGCTGGCTATGGGCTGTACCACAATTGTCCAAGCATCTGCATCAGTGGGTTTGCTATTGATCAGCAAAGTTGTTTGCATGCCAGCTGATGTGTTCAGCAAGCGATATGGATCGATATCTGCTGTTAATGACTGCCCGTTAATAGCGAGGATGTAATCGCCTTCAGCAACTTTTAAATTAGGCTGGGCAAGCGGCGCAACCACGCCCGGGTTCCAACTTTCCGTAGTAAGTATTTTCTGTATTTTCCATTTCCCGTCAGCCAAAACCAAGTCTGCGCCAAGCACGCCGGCCTTGGAGACATCTGTGCCAGGGAAGTCTCCTCCGAATACAAAGCTGTGCCCCACCGAAACCTCGCCACCAAGCATATCAAGGAGGTAGGTCAGGTCTGCGCGATGCCGAATATAAGGCACCAGGGGAGTATATTCATTCCATACTTCCTGCCAGTCCCTGCCGTGCATATTCCGGTCGTAAAAATAGTCCCGCTGATATCGCCACGCTTCGTCAAATATTTGTCTCCATTCCTCCAGCCTGCTTAGTTCCATGTTAAGGGTCACTTTGACGTTGCCTTCCGAAGGGGTAGCGGCGTGGCCGGTCGAGACGACCCTCCACCCTGCTTCACTTTTAAATAAGAGTTTCTCGCGGTCCGCGGAAACGGCGAACCTGCTGCCACCATTGACAATTTCCTCTAACTTTTTATCAGATACGTTATACCTGCTTATTTTGTGATCTTCAATGATGAGTACCGTTCCTTTTGGGCCGGGCAGCATGCCGCCGTACTCTGCGACCGGTATCGGCATCGCAATGATGCGCCTACCCATCTGTTCCCAGTCAATCCTCACATTTTTGGAAGTCGATGTATCCTTGGCTTTCGGTTTGCTGGTATCAGGCTCTTCGTCAGTCTTCAGCGGAAAAGGGTTTACCTCGTCCTTGCGAAGCAATGCGATATAAGCGCCGTATGTCGGCTTGGCTTCTTGCGAGCTGGTGTTAGCCCAGCCCGAACCAAGCGCCACATTTGTGCTGGCGATAAAGTATAGATAGCGGCCATTGGCATCCCACACCGGCGTGGAAGCATCAGCCATCGCATCACTGAGCCGCGCGGTTTTCCTACTATCTGTACTCCATACCATGATGCTGTGAAAGAAGTTGGCCGAAGAAGTATTGTACGCAAGCCACTTACTGTCCGGGGACCACGAAGGGTTCATGTTCCCCCTGTCGATGTTAATGCCCGCTGTATCGACCGTAAAAATGTTGCCCGTTGAAACTTCAAGAACTTTCACAATAACCCTGTTATCATCAAATGCAATGTACTTGCCGTCCGGCGACCATACAGGTTCCCACGCGAGTTTGCTGTCGCCGATGGATATTTTGCGCGGCTCTCTTGTCCCTGCCTGGTCAGTGATGTACAATGCGTAGCCTTCACCGTCTCTATCAGAGAACCACGCTATTTGCTTGCCATCAGGCGACCATAGAGGCTTGCGATCTGCTGCGCCACTGCTGCGCGTGAGATTCCGCGCATCGCCATTCTCGACGGGCACTGTAAAAATTTCGCCCCTTGCCTCCATTAGAATGCGCTTACCAGTAGGCGAAAGCGAGGCGTCTGATACGCTGCCTGTGACATTTTCCGTCCTTGTCTCTGCCCAGGGGAAATCACCCGTCACGTTGATGGTTAACTGCCTGCTTGCGCCAGTGGTGGGGTCAAGGGTATTAATATAACCATCGCGCTCATATACCAAATCTTTGCCATTGCCCGAGAGCCATTTAATGTCACCGGTCTTCAAAGACGTAACCTGCCGGAGAGCATTGGTTGAAGGCTTGTAAGCCCAAACATTCATAATAAAATCGCGGTCTGAAAGAAAAAATATTTCATCCCCCATCCAGACCGGGCGAATGTCTTCGCTGCCATCCGTTGGAATGGATTGCTCTGTAAGCGTTGATAAATCAAGTACCTGCAAAGGCGTGTTTTGCCCGCCGCGATAGT
>JAJPJP010000388.1 GCA_021324175.1 Chitinophagia bacterium | reverse complement strand
GTCCAGGTCTTATCAACTTTCGGACAGAAATAGTCGGCGTTAAATTCATTTAGCCAAAATACAGCCGATGAATAATTCTCCTTTTTTACAAATGCCGCAATCTTTTTGGGATAATATGCTGGCAGATCCAGACTGACCAGCACCAACTCGACTTTTTGTTCGGCGTGAGATTTTACAATTCGCTCAAAATATGGAATTTCCTTTGCGCATGGAACACAATATGTCGCCCAGAAATTAATAATCAACGGATGGTCAGCGTTGGCAATAAACGATTGCAGCTCGCCGATTTTCATTTTTCGGATTTCCTGGGCAGAGGCCGATAGAGCGAGGAATACCAGCAATGGCGTTAAAATCAAAAAAAATTGCCTTCTCATACTTTCATTGTTTGAAATTAATCTCCGTTTGACGACCATTCCTTCCACAGCGCTTGGTATTCCTGTTCACCCAAAGAAGGCACATCGTAGGCATTTTTAAGTTTTTTTTGCCTATATGCTTCATAGAGCGTAACAGCGCACGCGACTGAAATGTTTAGCGATCTGATGATTCCTACCTGCGGGATAATAAAATTGCCATCCGCCAAGTTCATTATTTCAGCACTGACACCGTCATGCTCGTTCCCAAAAACCAATGCAATACTCCCGGTCAAATCCAGTTCGTAAAGGCCCGTTGCCGCGGAATCCAGATGGGTGGCTAAAACACGTTCATATTTCTTTCTCAGGTGGCTTAAGCAATCTGACGCATTGGTAAATTGATAAATTTTCAACCATTTCTGCGCGCTGCTGCTGCTTTTCGTACCCCATTTCTTGTGTTTGGGGATTTTGGTATTCAACACGTACAATTCAGCTATGCCTACGGCGTCGCAGGTCCGCATCACCGCAGAGATATTGTGCGGATCGAATACATTCTCAAGTACAACCGTAATATTGGTCTGTCGGCAAGCCAGTACGCTTCTCAGACGTTCTTCGCGCTCGGGCGTCATGAGCAATTATATTGTGATTCTTTTACGGAAATATTTTCTAAGGTTGGGACGAAAAACATATCAAAGAAATTGATTTCGGCCTAATAATCAAGTTGTTAAAGACCTGGCATATTGTTCGCACCAAGTTAATCAAATAAACGGAGCATCTTAGAGTCTGAAGCTCAAAACGAATTTGCAATAAAAATGAAAAGATAATTTAAAAATTTGACGGCCATCAATAGCTAAAATATAGATTCGAATTTATTGCTAAATCATTGAAGGAGGCTCCCCCAAAAGGGAGCTTCTTTTTTTACTCCTTTCACCTGATTAGGACTGTGGTTCCCTTCAAACTATATTTTCTACCCGTTTCAGCGTCGGTGTATTGCAAGGTCCAAACGAAAGTCCCCGTGTCCTGAGGTTTGCCGTTCACGGTACCGTCCCATTTCTTAAGCCAGTCTCTGGTTTCAAATACCAGTTGTCCATACCTGTTGTACACTCGGAATTCGAGATTCTCCGCGTGAAAAGCATTTAGCGGATAAAGAAAATCGTTGTGCCCATCTCCGTTAGGCGTGAACGCGTTCGGCACAGCGATATAACAACTTTTCAATTTAGTCAGCAATTTCACCGTCGTGTCATAACATCCCAGCGCATTGGAGGTAATTAGCCTGATTTGATAAATGGTCTGGGTGAAATCGTCCGGATATTGATGTGGCGGCGGCGTTTGCTCCTGGCTGTTGGTCCCATCGCCGAAATCCCAAAACCATCCTGATATGTCACCCATGCTCGTATTAACAAAATTCACTTTGTCCGTGGGGCAGGTCGTATCGGGCGCATTGAACGTCGAAGTAAAACCATTATTCAACTGAACGACGGCATTGGATGTATCGCTACACGACCCGTTGCTTACAATGAGCGTTGCGCTCTTATTCCCTAAAATGCTGTCAACTATCAACGGGTTTTGAACTGTGCTCACACTGCTGTCAATTGTCCATTGCCAAGTACTGATTCCATTTGCAGCCGAACTCGAGAACTGAATACTGTCGAATTTGCAACCTAAATATGTTTGATAGCTAAAACTAGCCGAGACGGTATCTTTGGTTTGGAAGGGCACCGACTGTCCGGCCGGCGTCTCTTGATTACATTGGTCGATAATTGTATTTCCGTCAGTCCCCGTTACAAGCTTTATTTGGTAACTACCAGTCGTGAAGATTGGCGAGCTCAGGGTGAGATTGATAATTTGCGTCTGGTCGTTATCATCACAAATGCCCGAAGCTGAAACTATCGTTACCGGGCCGGTTCCACTGATGACAAAATCACTACCGTTGCCTGCAATGCTGGCGCACTGGATGGGTTTCTGGAAAAACAGCTGAATTAGGCCGGGTGAGCAACCAACCGGCACAATGCTGTCAAATGGTGTCGGCGCAAGAGGCAGCACAGCCAATTGGGCACTGTCCCCTACCGGCACGCTGTTATGGCAGTCATCGAGAAGGGTATTTAGATCATTGCCAGTCTTCACACTAATGAGATAATTGCCAATTGGCAACGGAGCACTTAAGTTTATAAGCAAGGAATCAAAGTCAAAGCCATCGTTGCAATTGACGCCATTTGCCGAAACGATACTTATAAGGCCGGAAGACAATTTGAAGTCGCTTCCGTCTGAATCTAAAGAAATGCACGTCACTTTTTTCGAAAGCTTAATTGCTATTGTTGTCGCATCACAGTTTATGGAAGCGCCCGCGAGCTTCGGGATCGTAGGATCGGTTATGCTTGCCGTACCCCCGCCAAATGTCAATTTGTATCCGCTTTGCGTGTCGGTATAATGGCTAATCAGTAATAAATAGGTATGGCCTTTGATCAACATTGGCATTTTGGCAAAGGTGGGCGCATCATCAGCCGGAACCGATGCGCACTGGATGTAATTGACGCCAGTGCCAGAGGCCCCCGTTAGTCCATAGGTCCCCGACCAATTGCCTATCACAATGAGACTGCTGTCAGTAAAAACGTCATTGGGGTTATGACCGGTGATATCGTACAACTGCCAATCATAATCATCACCAAGATTATTAGGTGTAATTAGAAACCCAAGCGTACCAGATACGTAACACGTGAATTCATACCAGAATGGATTAAGATCTGTATAACCTCCTTGTGCCAGGGCGTCCGGGCAGCCTGGGACCGTAATCTTATGGGAACTACAAAGAGGAACACTTTTCTGAGAAAATGTGTCAACTCCGCAGACGGGGAAGGCGGTTGATGGAGTTTGGCCAATAACAACACAGGCGTTTTGTGCATTGTTCTCGAGCACCACGCATAATCCCAACCATACAAGGAATATAGTTTTCAACATTAACTTACTAGACGGATGCAACAGCAGGTTCGTTGCAAGGGTAGCTATTTTTTTTGGTCTGGTAAAACCTAAGCTTTGCGGACGAGTTGCCTATCGTTGGAATATTTTTCCGGAAATTGGAAGTTTATTGCAATGCCGTGTTCGCGTTAACCACTGCAAATCAAGGTATGGCAGAGCTGGCATACCATTGGATTATCTTCAGTGGATTAAAGTTAACCCCTAAACCCTGGCAGTTTGAACCATCAGGATGACGATACGACAAGACGATTGACGGCCATCAATTGATCATAATATTTTTCACACACAGAATGTCAAATCATGCCATGCAAAAATCCTCCATCTTCGGGAGGATTTTTCTGTTGTTTATGCACATCAATGGTTCATTCACAACCATTAATATTGCAATTTTCAATTGGCAATATTGTATTCCCATTTAATATACTTTTGAACGTTTTACCCTATTTTTGCCGTCCCTGAAATCTTACTCAGGCCACTTAACTTATGGATAAATTGATCTACTTGGTTCCATTGACTGGAATTATTGGTTTGCTTTATACGCTTATCAAGTTTTCCTGGGTATCAAAACAGGATGCCGGAACGTCTCGTATGCAGGAAATCAGCAAGTACATTATGGATGGAGCCATGGCCTTTTTAAGAGCTGAATGGAAGATACTTTCATATTTTGTCATTATTGCCGCATTGTTGCTTGGCATTATGGGAGCAAGCAACCCCGATTCGAATTGGTCAATTGCAATATCATTTGTTTTGGGAGCGGTGCTTAGTGCAACGGCGGGATACATCGGGATGCGTAGCGCCACAAAGGCAAATGTTCGTACTGCCCAGGCTGCACGTACCAGTTTGAGTAAGGCGCTTTCCGTTTCATTTACCGGCGGTTCTGTAATGGGATTGGGTGTTGCAGGACTGGCAGTGTTGGGTCTCAGCGGACTTTTTATCATACTAAAATCCATTTTTGCCGGCGATGCGCCGGTGAATTCCGAGGAAATGACGAGGACTATAGAGGTTCTAACGGGTTTTTCGCTTGGGGC
>JAJPJP010000039.1 GCA_021324175.1 Chitinophagia bacterium | reverse complement strand
TATCATATCTTTTTACGAATTTGTATGAATCGTTAAAATCAGGCGGAAACTTATCAGCTGTAAATTCAACCTGCCGACCATTTTTTTCGTAAACGAACGAGATAACCGTACTATCGGGTATAGCCCCGGGAGGCGGCTTCATTTTTTCTATTATATTTACGCCAACATGATATGGCAGACAATCCACGATTGGCAATTGTCGGAGCACATACCATTGAAGCGAGAACGAGAATACAACCACAAGCACGAGAACTGTAACATTTATTAAAGAGGAAAAAACCGGTCTGATTCGGTCCTGAACGAAAAATAACAATACGATCAGAATCAACAAAGCAAGGTCCTTCGCAAATGATTCACCTGCGGATAGTGGAATGCAATTGCCAAAACAGCCGCATTCGTGAATCTTTCCGGAAAGGAAAGCATAGCCTGTGAGAAAGCTGAAAAAGACGATCAACAGAAGCAGTAGCCAACTGAAAATTTTCATTTTCCAGCCAAGAAGAATTGCAACTCCTGCGGCAATTTCGAAAACTATCATCGCTATCGAAAAGAATAATGTAAAATTATCCAAGAGGTGGAATCGCCACACGTCAAAAAACTCTTCCATTTTATAAGCCAATCCCAAAGGGTCGTTGGCTTTAATTAACCCTGAAAAGATAAACAGGGTACCAACAAGGACTCGCGCTACATGTATTAAGATTTTCATCAGGCAATTTTGTTATTTTCGGTGCTTTCCGGCTTCAATTTGAATCAACGCAAATATTGAGTAATTGACGATGTCGATAAAATTGGCATCAATACCCTCGCTAACAAGGGTCCGGCCATCGTTTGTAATAATTTGTTTGACCCTCAACAATTTCATTAAGATTAAGTCGACAAAACTTTCCTGACTCATATCCCGCCATGCTTCGCCGTAATCATGGTTCTTATCTGCCATGACGCTTCTTGCTTGAGTAATCTTATGATCGAAGAGCAATTCCACAATTCCAATGGGCATGTCTTCCACGGACTCATTGTCAAGTTCGATTTGAATTAGCCCTATAATAGCGTAATTAACGATCCCCTGGAACTCATAGGGTATATCGTCATCCACTTTTCTTACTTGGTTTTGTTGGATATTTCGAATTCGTTGCGCTTTGATAAAAATTTGATCGACAATCGAGATATTTCGCAAGACCCGCCAAGAAGTTCCATAATCCTCAGTCTTGCGCAGAAATATCTTTTTGCACGACTCCACCGCATTATCATATTCAACATAGGTCGATTCCATGCGAGAAATATCTCCTGCTTTCAATTTTTATATTCAATTTTAGCCTGCAAATGTAAAGATAACGCGCAATGTTTACTTTGAATTGTAAAGGCAGATTGTTGGTGATCGATAAACCGCTAGTAATGGGAGTTGTCAACGTTACCCATGATTCATTTTACCCTGGAAGTCGAATCGGGAATGACAAGGAATTGCTCAATTATGTCGAAAAATCTATCCATGATGGCGCAGATTTCATCGATATCGGGGGACAAAGTACGCGTCCAAACGCAGACGAGATAACCCCGGACGAAGAATTGAAACGTGTAATTACCCCTTTAGATCTTTTGAGTCGCCAGTTCCCAGAAATTCTCTTATCTATCGATACTTTTCATTCGCAAGTGGCTGCTGAAGCAATAGCGGCGGGCGCTTCAGTAATCAACGATGTTAGTGGGGGCATGAAAGACAGTAACATATTGTCCGTGGCTGCGCAAAATAAAGCACCCTTCATTTGCATGCATATGAAAGGGACTCCAAAAACAATGCAGCTAAGCCCCCAATACGAGAATGTGGTCGAGGAAGTACTGGATTATTTTGTCGGACGGCTCGAGGCCTGCAAGCGAGCCGGAATAAACGACGTCATTATCGATCCTGGATTTGGATTCGGAAAGAATTCAATACACAATTTTGGCTTGCTCAAAAATCTATCTGTTTTTAAAGAATTGGACAAACCGATCCTCATTGGAGTATCCAGAAAATCCACCATTTCCAGAATTCTTGGGGTAACCGTCAACGAAGCCTTAAATGGCACAACTGTTCTGAATACAATTGCATTGCTAAATGGCGCCCAAATCCTGCGGGTACATGATGTTAAAGAAGCCAAACAGGCAATCCGCATTTTCACAGAATATGCGGATGCTCCTTCACCAGCGCTTAGTTAGGCGCACTCGCAAATCTAATTATGGCCGGGTGGCACTTGTTTGGGCGAAGGTACATTCGCGGGCATTTTTTGACCAAACAACCTCCTGGCTGGCATGGGCGGCGCGTTTCTTACGCTATCAATTTCGATATCAAAAACCAGGGTTTCGAAAGGCTTAATGACTCCACCTGAACCCTGCTGTCCATACCCGTTAACGCCTGGAATGTATATTCTTGCCTTGTCGCCTTCCCTGAAGTTTCCAACAACATCGAGCATTCCGGGCACGGCGCCTCCTCTACCGATGACGACATCAAATGGCACCAACGGATGGCGTTGCCTTTGCTTGGTACTATCGGTATTGGAATCAAAGTAATTTCCGTCCAAATCAAATCCGGAATAGTTTATGGAAACTTTCTTACCCGTATCAGCCTTTGGCCCTGTACCCTGAGTCAATATCTGGTAAAAGTTACCCTTAGACGTTTCCTGAACGCCGGAGATGTTGTTCCGCTTAAAATAGTCCTGCAGAGCTGCGACTTCCTTGCCCTTTTCAGCAGCGAGGAGTTGATCCCGATCCTTGAGCAAAAGACTATCAACCGCGAATAAATCAAGCACTTTCATGGTCAGCGTCAACTGATCCTTTTTGTGTATGTAAGGAGGAAGTTGTTGATGATATTTTCTCTCTAAGCTGTCGGCATATTGTACTACGACGACGCTGTCGCCTTTTCTCAGCATCCTGAAAATTTCAACGGGGCTATAAATAGGACCGACACTGTCTACACGGCTATAGGCCGGCAGTGGCATGTTTAGGGTTGAAACGAGAACTGAGTCTCGAACCTTTTGCGTATAGTTGAATTTGATATATTGACCCTTTTTTGCGACCGATCCCTTACCATCAGAAATTATCTTGTACAGCAACCCGCTTTTTGTCCTTTTGAAGCCGCTGTTATTGCAAGACGTCATTATCAATAGCGATAACAAAATCAAAAATACCGATGCACTGATTTTCATTTTTATTAATTAAGGTTTTTGTAGTTCGAACATGCTTTCTTTCATGGCACGAATAAACTGATGAACCGTCTGTTCAAGAGTGCCACTACTTCGGCCGCCAGCAGCATTAAAATGACCGCCGCCTTCAAAATATCTTCTTGCAAAGGAGTTTACGTCAAAATCGTCTTTGCTTCGAAACGAGCATTTAATTTCCTCATCCCGATCAATAATCAAGGCCACAAGCTTTATTCCCTTGATGGTTAAGGGATAATTCACCAATCCTTCAGTATCGCCGGTCTTGATTTCATATTTTACCAGATCTTTCCAGGGAACAGATATTAATGCCGTGTTATATTCATAATAAATATCCATTCTATTCTGCAAGACGTGGCCGATAAATCGCAGACGATTTTCCAGAAAATTATCGAATAACTCCTCATGTATTTTGCTATGTCGCAATCCCGTATCTTTCAACACCGCTACCATCCGGTGCACATCTGCCGTCGCCGAGGAGAAACGAAATGAGCCAGTATCGGTCATCACCCCCGCGTAAAGACATTGAGCGGTCGCAACGTCAATCTTTTCGCAATGCCCGGTCCTGACGATTAAATCGTACACCATTTCAGAGGTTGAGCTCTTATTCGGATCGCTTATACCGAATGCAAAATCCTGAAGCGAAGGCTCCTGATGGTGATCAATCAGAATCTTGGATGCCTTAACTGATCTTAGTTTGCCAGCCATATGCCTGGTCCTTGCCAGGGTATTAAAATCAAGGCAAAAAATCCAATCAGCCTCATCGAGATATTTGTTCGCTCTTTCAGTGTTCAGCTCGTAATCCGTGACGGCTGCAGCACCAGGCATCCATTTCAGCCAATCAGCCCAATTCGTCGGCGAAATGACATGCAGCCTGTGGCCGAACTGATTTAGAAAATGGCATAAACCAAGCGATGATCCCATTGCGTCTGCATCGGGTTTGAGATGCATAACAATTGTGATCGTTTTCGCCTGATCGAGAAAAGGAAATAATTCTTCAATATTTTTCATACAAAACGGCTGCAAAGGTGCGTAATAAATGCCAGTTTAGGAAATATTGCAGCCTCAATTAGCGCCATTTTCAATGATCTACAAAGAATATCGTTAGCTTTGCGACCCAAAAAAGGTGAAATGAACAACAGGACATTTACTATGATCAAACCAGATGCGTTTTCAAAAGGGTATTCTGGCTTGATTCTCGACAGGATAATCCAGGCAGGATTCAAGATTATTGCGGTGAAAATGACGAGACTATCACCCGAGAAAGCCGGAGAATTCTATGCGGTTCATCGTGAGAGAGGGTTTTATCAGGAACTTGTCGATTTTATGAGCAGTGGCCCAATAATCGCGGCCATACTTGAAAAAAGTAATGCAGTCGCAGATTTCCGGACACTGATTGGTGCCACCGATCCTGCCAAAGCGACTGAAGGAACAATACGAAAACTGTACGCAGCCTCGGTAGGTGAAAATGCTATACATGGCAGCGACAGTAATGAAAACGCCAAAATTGAAAGTGACTTTTTCTTCAGCGTATTGGAGAGGTACTAGCCCGATCAATTTCTCAGCGGTTCAACCCGATATCCATTCCTCCTAAGAAGCTCAATTACGCCAAATTCGCCTGGCAGGTGTGCGGCGCCAACTGCAAAAAGGACGGACCTCGTAGGCATTAGCTGGCCCATCTTCGTCACCCAATTTCGGTTTCTCCCGTTGAGTAGTAAGTCGACATAATCACTAACAGTAACGTCGCCGGCACGTGAAAGTTTGTCTATCTTGTCCAGGTCCTGTTCTTTGTAGACCTTCATCAGGGTATCCATCGTCTTTGTATATTCGTCGATGCTGTCGATGTAGTTCACCAGGTCATGCGCCTGGCGCTGGTAAGGAATGCTATCGAAAAGTTGCGCCTGGAATTCGACAGTTTCCAGGCCATTGATTTTCTTGCTTGATAAATTGGCCTCTTTCATAATTTCCATTTCCATCCCATCAGTTGCTTTGCAACCCATGCCTTGTTCTTCTATCATGCTACTAATGAGCAATGGCTTAAATCGTTCCAACATTCCGAAAGGCAACATCGACACGTGTTTCTTGAAGTAGGCTTTCACCTTTTCATAATCTTCGGGGCTCAATAAGTCCGATAATTTCGTTTCATTGTTCATGCGCAAGTATTTCAAGGAATTGAGCATGCTGTTGATATCGCTAAGGTCTATTTCGAAAAAAATTTCATCACATGACGCAATCACTTTCTTGAGCCCTTGGCTAATTTGCGCGTCACCCGCACACATAATGTGCATCGTGCCGAAGACATATGAAGGCCTGACCAAATTCTTGCCTGTCACCTCCCATAGCAACGTATGGACAGTATCTCTTTTTGCCGAGAGATCATTCTGAGCATTGACAAATCCGGTCAGCGCCAGCATTAAAAATGAATTGATGATTTGCTTGCCTCCGATCATGCTGAAACATTACTTAACGTATAAAATTAGGACACAAATGCCTCTGTCCCATATAATTGATCTTTGTATTTAATTGATGGAGATTGAATAAAATCGCCGATACCAAGACTGAACCATTTTTTGTCAACTGTGCGGATTGTCCCCTCATCGGACACGATAATATTGGGCCATAATCGTGTAAAATTATCCAATTCCTTTGTCTTGCGCGTTCCATCAAAACCTATGCAGGAAAATTGAATTCCGGGTTCTTCAGTTCTTTCAAATATTATATGATCTCTTTTAGGGTCTAAATTGTTGCATAATCGCCATAACGCACATGGCAAATCATCAACATCGACGGTATGATCCACATATAAAATCATTCTCAGATTCCTGGATAGCTCCGTTATATTACATATTTGACGATGCAGTTCAGAAACCTGGTGCGATCGGCTTTTGAATAAAGCAATAATGATACATGGGATGCCAAAATCAGGTAAGTGAAAATTTACAGCGCGGATTTCCGGAAACCGTTCGAGCAATAAATCTTTTTCGGCCGGCGGCAATGATTGAATTTCAAAATCAGAATGGTAAATATCCCCGTCCTTTTCCTCCGGGAATTTTAAAGTTCCATCAATACACATCTTACCGCCAAAACCTAATTTGCTGCAACTATGATCGAGAACGTCCATTGGGCCCTGCGAGAAAAAAATGTCTGTCGACGGGTTAAGATTTCTAAAAACGGACTTTGCGACCTCCCTGTAATCCCTAATGTTTATGTCTCCATCAATAAGCACCAGGATCTTATTGAACATCATTTGCCCAGCACCCCACATGGCATTCATAACTTTTTGCGCCTGGCCTGCAAAGGATTTTTGAATTTTTGCAATCACCAAATTGTGAAACACACCCTCAACTGGCATTTCCATGTCAACAATCTCGGGCACTAATGTCATTTTCATAGGCGCAAGAAAGATGCGCTCTGTGGCCTTGCCGAGCCACGCGTCCTCCTGCGGAGGAATGCCAACGATTGTAGCGGGATAAATGGGATTGGGTCGATGCGTAATGCAGGTAATGTGAAATCTCGGGTACCAATCCTCAAGGGAATAATAACCTGTGTGGTCGCCAAACGGTCCTTCCCAAATCAATTCCTCTTCAGGATCAATAAATCCTTCTATGATTATCTCTGCGTCGGAAGGCACTTCAATGTCCGGACATGTAATACACTTCACTAATTCCACGTGGCGCTTCCGAATAAACCCAGCCAGCATATACTCGTCTACATTTTCCGGCAACGGCGCAGTCGCGCAATAAGCATAAACCGGGTCTCCTCCAAGTGCAACGGCAACCGGCATCTTTTGTTTGATCTTCTGATATTCTGAGAAATGTTTTGCACTCACTTTGTGCTTATGCCAATGCATTGCCGTCAGCCTGGGGCCAAAGACCTGCATTCGATACATTCCGACGTTGCGAATCTTTGTGTTGGGATCCTTTGTATGAATTATCGGCAACGTAATGAACGGCCCTCCATCCTTCGGCCAGCAGGTCAGGACGGGAAATTGAGATATGTCAGGGTTTTGATGAACTACCGCCTGACAGCTTCCTCTTCCTTTCGCCACCTTCGGCATCCAACCCGCGAATTGATTTAACTTTGGCAGAAACCTTAGCTTTTCTAAAATGCCTTCTTTGGGAGAAGACAACGCGCTAAAAAGTTGTTCAATGTCTTTGGCTATCTCATCCAGCGCAGTTACTCCAAGAGCCAGGCACATCCTTTTTTCGCTTCCATATGCATTGATCAAAACGGGAAAATCGAATCCTGTATTTTCAAAAAGAAGGGCTTTGTTGTTGTCAGCAGATTTACTTACACGATCTGTTATTTCAGCGATTTCTAGTCGCGGATCGACAAAGGTCGAAATCCGGATAAGCTCGTCTTCCGTTTCAAGCCGTGCGATGAATTCACCTAAATTTCGATAGCTCATTTTTTTCGCTCATTTCAAGCACCATAAACATCTAAATGCAAAATTGGGTCTTGCGTCAGAAAGGTCCGCCGAACCTGTTTTAGATGCTGTCACCACAATATTATATAAAAAGGGAGATTGTTAGTAGACCTTTTTAGGGCAATCAAGTCGCGTTTTGCCATAGCGAGAGGAACTCTCACCACTATATCCGCCGCCAAATCCAATACTCACCCGAATGCCGGAAAAATAGTACCAGTCGTCGTATTTCGGATTCCCGCGAAGTGTTCCGGCCGCCGGGTAAGGTGCGCCATTCTTGATTTCATTGCCGCGATATGCCATTTCGACTGCAACAGGTCCGCGATCAGCCAACAAAGTTGCTTCGTCAACGTAACGATTGCTAACATCGTCGAGGTAGTCAGTAAATAATTTTCTAAAACTAACTTCATAAGACAAGGTTACATTGCTGGTCACACGAAGTTTTATACCGAGGCCAAATGGAATGGCGAATTGCGTCAGGCTATATTCTTTGTTATTGGGATATTGCGGCAGGCCTTCGCCTTCTGTACTCAGCGGCCGGAGATATACCCTATTCCCAAGTGTGTCATATGCGTACGGATTAAAATGAAATATGGCCAATCCTACGAAACCGTAGGGGGTAAAGCGGTGGTCGCTGAGGTCAAACAGGTCATATTCGACCATCGCATTCCATTCAAAAATTTTCGTCTGAAAGCTTAAGTTCCTCGCTTGTAGTGTCGGTTTATTGTACTTGTCAGATGCGCCGACCTGCCCAAAATTAAAGCCCGTCAAAAATGAAATATGATTGGTAAAATCGTACTGACCGCCAATTCCGAAGGCTCCGTACGATTGGTCAAGAGTAAATCGTTTGCTTTGCAAATCTCCTGTATAATTTGAAAAACCTCCAAACAAATTCAAGTGAAACGGGGACTGGGCGTAAATTCCAACAGGAAAAAGTACAGAAATCGCCAAAATCCTATTCATGTATTTCATAATAATAGTTGGGTGGAGGGTAGATCACCGGGGAGCTTCGAAGGATAGGACTTAAATAGCGTCGTAACATAAACGCAAGATTTACGCCAAAAGTTGTCTCTTTAGTCAAAGAATAAATTCGTTTTTTAACAATTTATTACGTAAATGCCTATCCTCAGTTTTTCTGGAATTCACATGATGTGAATAAGTTATGTGCCCGAGACGATAAGACTTGAACTTTTTTACTCGTTGGGTCATAAGTCCAATTTTTGGAAAAAGGGAGTTGCACGCGGTTTCGAAGCCTGTAACTTTGCGGTTGGCCCTCACCCCTCTTGACCCCAAGTCCATAATTAATGTTCGATTGCCGCCTTTGAGTCGAAAGTTTTGTTTTCAAACCGTTTTTAAGTCCAAACTATCGGATTGATTAGGTTTGTGGTCAAATTGAAGGCACCAATTGACTAGACAAAAGGCATTCTGCTCTATGGTCATGGCGCTGTCGGCAGCGGTATTTTTCGGCGACATTAAAGCTCAGTCCGGAACTGGCCGAAAATATTACTTCAGCCCGAAGGGTAATGACCACAACGACGGCAGTATTGGCCGACCCTTCAAGACCCTTTCGCCTTTGGAAAAGATAAGATTATTCCCGGGCGATCAGGTTTTGCTGGAGGGTAATGCAATATTTCACGGAAGTATTAAAGTTGACTCGTCTTCGTCGGGAGATCAAAAACGACCAGTAATAATTGCGTCATTCGGAAAAGGATTGCCTGTGATTGAGTCCGGACATTCAACCGGTCTGCTTCTTTTTAGAACCGCCTTTATTTCAATTAAGAACCTCGCTTTTTCCGGAGCAGGTCGTAAGAACGGCAATACTACAAATGGATTTTGCATCGACAGCAGCCATAATATCACGGTTCAAAACGTATCAGTAACAGGTTATCAAAAGACGGGTCTATTTGTTTATTGCGGAAATCAAATCCGTTTAGTTTCAATCAGTGCCCGGGGCAACGGGGCGGCTGGCATCGCAGTAGAAGGGCCCTATGGCCTCAAGGACAGCAATCATGACATTTATATCGGCTTTAGCCGCTCGGAAGACAATCCTGGCGACCCAACCAACCTAACAAACCACAGCGGAAATGGTATAGTGGTTGCCGACTGCAAGAGAGTCCTAATTGAATATTGTACTGCGACGAATAACGGTTGGGACATGCCAAGAATTGGCAATGGTCCTGTAGGCATATGGGCATATGAAGCAGATAGCATTATTATTCAACATTGTCTCTCCTATAATAACAAAACCTCTCATGGGGGCGCTGATGGCGGGGGGTTTGACCTGGATGGAGGAGTTACCAATTCGGTTGTTCAATACTGTTACTCATTTGGAAATCAGGGAGCGGGTTATTCCATATTTCAATACCTGTATGCTTCGCCCTGGCACGACAACGTATTTCGATTTAATATCGGCGAAGACGATGGAACAGTTTCCGATGCAAAAGCCGGAGTGCATATCTGGAATAGTTCCAGAGATTCTAACGAATTCTACAACTGCGCATTCTATAATAATACCATTTTTAGTTCGAAGGTGTCGGCGATTAGCTTTTCAGAGCTTAGCTTACACAAAGGCTTTCTGTTCTCGAACAACATTTTCGTTGGAAAAGACAGCCTGATAAAGGGGAATCGTGGTAGTGACATTTTCTTAGGTAACGACTGGTGGTGTCTAAATGGGGTTTTTAATATCGAAAGTTTTAAGAATTTTTCTCATTGGGCGCGCACCTCCGGGCAAGAAATGATCTCGGGCAAGATTGTAGGAATGAATATCGATCCCGCTTTCAATAATCACGAACACCGCATTTATTCGGCAATAAAGCTTCCTCAATTTCAAACCTATCGATTAAATACCAACTCGAAGTTGAGACAAGGGGGCATCAATCTAAAATCAACTTTTAAGCTGAATACAGGTAAACATGATTTCCTTTCCGGAAGATTGCGGCAGGGTGTCGGCGCTTGCCTTAATTAAGCAGACGAATTGGGAATAACCCGGTTTTTACTGAACAGAACCCTCTTTCTTTTTATTTAAGCATGGCGAAGCTTAACGGCATTAAAATTAAACATGCGGGCGCGATTTGATCCCGAACTTTCGACCCACGTTGCCCTTCCTGCTCTTTAAGGGCAGGTGAACCTGACCTCCGAGATTGCCAGGAGAATGCAGAGATAGATGCGACTCTGCAAGAAGTAATCCGCCTTCCGTGTAATCGCACGTTTCCAAACAAGGGAAGATTTCTGAGAGAAATTCTTTTACGCCACAAAGTAGACATAGTTGTTTTGTTTTTGGTTTGCCGGATTTTCGATTTCCAATAGGGCGCGAAATGACAATAGTCTTTTTAATTTATCCAAAGTTTCAACCTGAAATAAAATAACAGGGATTGTTGCCTTATTTTTTTTTCGCCGAGTCCTTTTCAATTCTGGCAGAGTCAGCGAGTGAAGGATTCGTAGCATCACTATTATTCGGCACGGCTATATTTGCCGGGTCGTTTTTTTCCTTCTTGTCATAGTCCTTGGATGCGGTTCCGTGGCAACCAAATATAAATGCGACAGAGAAAGAAAGGATAATCGTTTTTGGCTTCATGTCTTTTATATGTTGATACATAAATCAAGGATCCTCGACATCAATAAACATAAAATAATTATGCCAGTGTAAACCGTATTGTAAACCAGTTCGCTAGCTTATATCCGTGGCATTATTTCCTCGGATAGTTGACCGGTCGCCGAATTCTGAGAATTTCTTGGACATTTGAAACGACCGACCAACGGCACAATTGCGGCACATACTTTGGATTTGAAAAATGATTGTTCATTCAAAAAAAAGAATATGAAAAAAGGATATTATTTCCTGGGAGCATTGATTTTTGCAGTTGCGAGTTGCGGAAATAACAATCAGTCGGGTGGTACGGCCCAATCTGCTAACGACAGTAATCAGGCGAAAATTGACAGCTCGCGATCTAATCAAGATACATCAACTATCTCCGCTTCAGTGACGGAAAAGGATTCCAAGTTCGCTACCGATGCGGCCGCCATTGGAATGATGGAAATAGAACTTGGAAAAGTGGCCGAGCAAAATGCCACGCGAAAAGATGTGAAGGATTTTGGCGCCATGATGGTTAAAGACCACTCGAGCGCAGCCAACGACCTAACCAAAATTGCTGAGGTGAAACATATAGTTCTTCCCACTACGCTATCCGCAGATGATCAAAAAAAGGTCGACGACATGAAAGCAAAAACAGGTACCAATTTTGACAAAGACTACATAAGCATGATGATTAGTGGTCACAAAAAAGCGGCAGACGAGTTTGACAGCGAAATAAAACAAGGTTCAGACGGTGATTTGCGCGCTTTTGCGACAAAGACCTTGGACGTTATAAAAACACATATACAGGCAGCCGAAAAATGCAAAGCCATGGAAAAATAGACCTACCGGATTGGCTCTGAAGGAGTGGTCGTAATTTATTTATACTCCCCCAGAGTCAACAGTTCGTCATAATTTTTGTCAAAGGCTATTTCGTAAATATTTAATAGTTGGCCGCTTGAGGGACTTGAAGAAGCTTCGAACCATCCATATCGATACCCAGTGCTGTTTTTAATTCTAAAAGCAATATATCCGGAAATATTGTAAAGGTTGTACCCATTATTTGTTGGCAAGCCGCTAAAGTACACTTGCGTTACGCTGTTGGGATCGGAAAAATTCAGCGTATCAGTTCCTGACAGTACATAACCCTTCGTGAAATTTCGCGTATAATAGGTCTGTTCTGTATCACCCAATGAGCCCACATAGGTCACGAGTTTCTGCAAAAATTGAAGGCTGTCACCACTTAAATAGTAATTCGGCCCGCTTTCTGACGTCGTTCCTACGACACTGGCGTTGCCACCGCTGTTAGAATCCGCCTGTAAGATTATTGTTAGGGTATCTGAGTTGCCAAGATCTATATAATAATACCCCAGTGCAAGGTTTGGAATTAATTGAGTTACTGGGAGAAAGTTTGGAAAAGGGTTCAGCGTAATGCCTGTTCCCGAGCGGATGTCGGAAATATTGGATGGTATGGTATCGCTAGTTCCCCCTCCACCCCCTCCCCCCGGGTTTCCACCCCCACCGGATGAGCTTTTACTGCATGAGATCATAAAAAATAACGCTAAGACAGGAAGGGCTGCCAAATAAGGAAATCTGAAGTTCATGAGGGTCAATATATAGTTCCGAAAGTTCAAGTTTTAGTGTTTTTAACCTGCAAATATGATCAATTTCTACTGAGCAGGCTACACAAATCTAAAAACGAGCGTTGCTGTCAAAAAGTTGCCTGCGCGCCGAGAGCCGAACAAAAAATCGACGAACTTTTCAAATTGCTCGCGATCGCTTCCCTGATTGATTAAAATAAAAATGCCTGCAAACACTGGGCTTGACAGGCATCAATTGTCGTGAAAGTTGCTTGTTCGTCGGGACGACTGGATTCGAACCAGCGACCCCTTGCACCCCATGCAAATGCGCTACCGGGCTGCGCTACGTCCCGAAATTAAAAAAGCAGGGCGCTAAAATTAGTTGAAAATCTCAAAAGCAAAAAATAGCGTAACAAATCTTATCTTCGCGCAACTCTTGCGTAAATGAAGATTCTTGTTCATCAAGCTTTTGTGAATGATCTGCAGTCTCCATATAACGGAAAAATCGTCGATATATTAATTGAACAGGGGTTTATCACTCGCATTGAACAAAGGATAGACGCCGAGGTCGACATTACCATAAACAAACAAAATTTGCACATATCAACTGGCTGGGTTGATATCTTTTCGAATTTCAATGACCCGGGTTTTGAATATAAAGAGACCCTGGAAACTGGCGCTGCAGCCGCGGCCGCGGGCGGTTTTACGGATGTTTTTGTCCTTCCGAATACAAAACCGGCCATTGACACGAAATCCCAGGTAGAATATATCGTCCAAAAATCGAAGGCTCTGCCGGTCACGGTGCACCCAATTGGCGCGGTGACAAAGGGAATCGAGGGTAAGGATCTGGCGGAAATGTATGACATGCATGATAGCGGTGCGATTGCATTCAGCGATGGAATCCAACCTATTCAATCTGCAGGTTTGCTGCTTAAGGCTATGCAATATATAAGAGCTTTTGACGGTGTGATTATTCAAATTCCAGATGACTGCACCGTTGGAGCTAACGGATTAATGAATGAAGGAATGATATCTACAAGGCTCGGGTTGCCGGGAAAACCTGCTGTCGCGGAAGAATTGATCATTCAACGAGATATTAAGCTTGCCGAATACGCCGAGTCCAGGATACATTTTACCGGCGTGTCGTCTTCAGCTTCTGTTGAATCCATCAGGCGCGCCAAAATTTCGGGACTCCACGTGACCTGCTCTGTGACGCCGTATCATTTGTTTTTCACTGATGAAGATTTGCAGGACTATGACACCAATCTCAAAGTATTTCCCCCATTGCGTGACAAAGAAAACGTTGCGGCGCTCAAGGAAGCTGTTTTAGACGGCACGATTGACATGATTGCATCCCACCATTTACCACATGAGACAGACAGTAAGATTCTGGAATTTGAATATGCTAAATTTGGCATGGTTGGCCTAGAAACGGCTTTTGGAGTTCTTCGTGCCGCTATGCCGGCACTGACTGAACAAAAATTAGTTCAATTGCTTAGTTATAATCCAAGAAAAGTTTTTGGATTAGCTCCCCATTCAGTCCAAGTGGGAAATCCTGCAAAGTTAACTCTGTTTGATTTTGATTCTACCTGGGTAATGTCCGCGAATGATATCAAGTCAAAGTCAAAAAACTCACCATTTATCGACACGAAATTGAAAGGCAAGGTGCATGGTATTATCAACGGAACGAAGTTGTCTCTACATAACTAAACCGAAAATAGACATCAAATGAAAAAGAAAATTACAACACCGGTTCTTGCCGGTTTGATATTAAGCTTGATCGTTATCGTTTCGTCGCTGGTCACGTATTTCACAGGAATTTACGTGGAAAGTTGGGGGTATTATATCGGCTTGGGAATATTGACGGCAGGGATTTTATGGGCCGTTTTAAATCACGCCAGGGAAAAAGAAAGTAATGTCACCTATGGCCAGTTATTCGCGTTTGGATTTAAGGTGGCTGCAGTGGTTGCCTGTATTACGATCCTGTACACACTGCTTTCCGGGATGATCTTTCCCGATATGAAGGAAAAAATCCTTGAAATTTCGAGGCAGCGGGCGTTGGCGAAGCCAGGGATGACTCCCGAAATGGTTGATCAGTCGATGGAGATGTTTGAAAATCATTATACGCTTTGGATTGTGGCTGGTATAATATTTTTCGACTTGTTCGTGGGAGTGGTCGCTTCACTAATCGCAGCCGCTATCCCAAAAAAGAATCCGATTTCACCGTTCGACGAGTAATTTCAGTTTGCGACGCCAGGACAAATTCCAAAGGAAAAGCACATGGTTCCAAATATTGCTGAAGGTTTATGGCACTCGCTGTAGCTGCATTCACGCGGTATCATTCCAAATATTATCGAAGAAGAATGGATATTTCAATAGTAGTTCCAGTTTATAATGAAGAAGAATCTCTTCCAGAATTAGCTGCCTGGATACAGCGCGTAGTAGATGCCAATCGCCTGACCTATGAAATCATTTTCATAGACGATGGAAGCTCAGACAAATCATGGGAAGTTGTGCAAACCCTTTACGCAGTTGACCACAACATCAAAGGGATCAAATTTCAACGCAATTACGGGAAATCGGCGGCATTGAACGAAGGCTTCCGCAATGCAAGCGGCGACGTGATAATCACAATGGATGCGGATATGCAGGATAGCCCAGATGAAATTCCTCTTTTAAGAAACATGATCCTTCACGACGGATATGATCTCGTAAGCGGCTGGAAGAAAGTCAGGCATGATCCCATTTCAAAAACTATACCTTCTAAATTTTTTAATTGGGTTACTTCGAAAGTCTCAAAGATTAAGCTCCATGATTTTAATTGCGGTCTAAAGGCTTATAGGGCAAAAGTTGTAAAAAGTATTGAGGTGTATGGTGAAATGCACCGCTATATTCCAGTCATCGCAAAATGGGCAGGCTTCAGAAAAATCGGAGAGAAAGTAGTTGAACACCGTCCAAGAAAATATGGAACGACAAAGTTTGGGGGTCTGACAAGGTTCATAAACGGTTTCCTGGATCTCGCATCCATCACATTCGTCAGCAAATATGGGAAGCGACCTATGCATTTTTTTGGAACCTGGGGCACGCTTTGTTTTATTGCAGGTTTCATCATGAGCATTTACCTGATTATTACCCGCCTGGTTCATACCGGCATTGGACTCAGCAACCGGCCGCCGTTTTTCATAGCCCTGACCATCATGATTATTGGCAGTCAGCTTTTTTTGACGGGATTTGTCGCCGAATTGATTTCTCGTAATGCACCTTCGCGAAATAGTTATTTGATTGAAAACAAGGAAGGCTTTTAAGTGGTATCATTCCGTAAATAATAACTTTTGGAGCCGAAAAAAGTCATAATTATTGGTCCGGCTTATCCGCTCCGGGGTGGCCTTGCTACATTCGATCAAAGGTTATGCGAAGAATTTAATAGGTTCGGATCCGATGCCAGTATATACTCGTTCTCCTTGCAATATCCGGCAATTTTTTTTCCAGGTAAAACGCAATTTTCGTCTGAGTCGTCGCCGAATAACATGAAAATCTTCTCGATCATTAATTCCATTTCACCGACTAACTGGATCAAGGTGGGAACTCGCTTAAAAAAGCTCGCTCCAGACGTAATTGTAGTGCGCTACTGGCTGCCGTTCATGGGACCATGTCTGGGAACTATCCTCAGGATAACGCTCAAAAACAGGCATTCCCGTGTCATAGCAATTACCGACAATGTGAGGCCGCATGAGAAGCGGTTGGGAGATCGCACCCTAACTAAATATTTTTTGAATTCATGTGAAGCCTACGTCACCATGAGTGAAAAAGTCACGCGCGATTTGCTTGAATTTAACCAATCAAAACCCATAAGACAGGTTCTGCACCCGTTGTATGACAATTTTGGGTCGATTATTAGAAAGAGGGATGCAAGAGCGCATTTGGGAATTGATCAGCAGGAAAAGGTTATCCTTTTTTTTGGATTTATCAGAAAATATAAAGGACTTGACATTCTCCTTGACGCGATGGCCGATCCCAGGGTGCAGGCCATTGGTGTCAAGTTATTGGTCGCTGGGGAGTTTTATGAGGACGAAAAAAGTTACCTTGATTTAATTGAACAACTTGGCATCAAAAGTTCATTAATTCTAAAGACAGATTTTATTCCCGATAGCGAGGTCAAATACTATTTATGTGCCGCAGACGCTGTGGTTCAACCATACCGGCACGCTACCCAAAGCGGCGTTACGCCGCTCGCTTATTATTTTGAAAAACCGATGATAGTTACGAATGTAGGCGGGCTGCCGAAGCTTGTTCCCGATCGGCTGACAGGGATTGTCGCGGAGCCCCGGGCAGACTCCATTGCATCGGCAATTCTTATGTTTTACGAATTAGGTGAGAATTATTTTATTCCTCATCTTCGCAGCGAAAAACAAAAATACTCCTGGGCAAATCTTGTGAATACAATCTTTGAATTAGCGGATGATATACAGAAGTAAAGCTCCTTTACGCATCGGATTGGCAGGCGGCGGAACTGACGTTAGCCCTTATAGTGATTTATATGGCGGCGCAATCCTTAACGCAACCGTTTCACTATATGCATCGGCCAATATTGAACCTTTGTCGGATAATCAAATAATTATTCAGGCTATTGACAGGAAAGAAGATCAGCGCTACGATTGGTCCAAAATCTTGCCGATTGATGGCAAACTCGACCTTTTGAAGGGAGTTTATAACCGGCTCCAACGCGATTATGGATTGCCGGCAACCGGGTTCCGTCTGTCCACTTTTGTAGACGCGCCGGCCGGCTCGGGCCTTGGGACTTCTTCTACACTTGTCGTAGCCATAATTGGAGCATTTGCAGAAATGCTCAAATTACCTCTCGGAGAATATGACATTGCCCATCTCGCTTACGAAATCGAAAGAAATGACCTGCAGATGGCCGGTGGAAAACAGGATCAATACGCGGCGACCTTCGGCGGCGTCAATTATATGGAGTTTTATGGCCAGGGTAAGGTAATTGTTAACCCTCTTCGAGTCAAACAACAATACCTTTTTGAGCTTGAAAACAACCTGCTTCTATATTACACGGCCATGAGCCGCGAATCTGCCAAAATCATTGAAAAGCAAAGTCAGAATGTTCTCGACAAAAAATCTAAGTCGATCGAAGCAATGCACCAACTTAAGAACCAGGCACAGATGATGAAGGAGGCGTTACTCAAAGGAAGATTGCACGAAATTGGCGAAGTCCTCGATTTTGGATTTCAACAAAAGCGACAGATGGCAGACGGTATCTCAAACAGCTCGATGGAGGAAATTTATGATGCGGCAAAAGCCGCAGGCGCCACGGGGGGGAAAATTTCAGGAGCAGGAGGAGGAGGCTTCATGATCTTTTATTGCCCCGACAATTCAAAATATAGTGTAATGGAAAGACTTGAGATTTTTGGCGGGCATTGCAAGCCCTATCAGTTTGTCGATCACGGTTTAACTACCTGGACAATCTGAAAAATACCGTAGCGATTTGTAATCCAGCAAAATAAATTGAATGACGAGACTTGAAAAAATAAACCACATCATTACCGAATCGATCTCAGTCAAAGATAGAATCAAGACCGATGCCATGCTATTAAAAAGTATCGGGGATGTTGCCGAAACAATAGTAGACGCTTTAAAAAAAGGAGGAAGGATTTATTTCTGCGGGAATGGTGGAAGTGCAGCTGATGCGCAGCACCTTGCAGCCGAATTTTCCGGACGCTTTTATAAAGACCGCGATGCGTTGCCTGCCGAGGCCTTACACTGCAACACGTCGTACTTGACTGCAGTAGCCAATGACTACAGCTATGAGATGGTCTATTCGCGGCTCATTAAAGGAATAGGCTCCAAAGGCGATGTGTTAGCGGGCCTATCGACTTCGGGGAATTCTGCCAACATAATCTCTGCCTTTGAAGCTGCGAAGGCGAAAGGAATTATTACTGTCGGCTTCACTGGCGCATCCGGGGGCAAAATGAAAGCATTAAGTGACTTCCTGATTAATGTGCCTTCTCAAGATACACCCCGGATCCAAGAGTCCCACATCATGATTGGCCACATCATATGCCAGTTTGTTGAGGAAATGTACTTTGACTTACCTTAGATAAATCGCAACATGATAAGTCACCCCCCTTTGATATTTAGCTTATCTGCACGAGCACAATTTAACTCCGTCCGTGCAATACATGATGACTTGACGTTCAAAAATTTAATTCGAAATGCCTCTTAAGGAAGCGCTCATCCTGGCAGGGGGCCTTGGCACGCGATTGAGGCCAATCGTCCCGGACATTCCAAAGTGCATGGCGCCTGTTTCAGGAAGGCCTTTTCTACAATACTTGATTAGTTATTTTCAATTTGCTGGCATCAAAAGGTTTGTTTTTTCCCTGGGCTATCAGCATGAACTAATTGAACAGTTTTTGCATTCGTCATTGGCCGCACATTCATTTACCTCGGTTATTGAGGTTGAGCCTTTAGGCACAGGTGGTGCAATATTGTTAGCCGCTACCAAAATGAAGGATGAGTCAGTCTTGGTTGCAAATGGTGACACGTTATTTAAGATAGACATAAGTGAGCTGTCCATGTTCCATAAGCACAATGACGCAGATTGCACTGTCTGCCTGAAACCGATGCAGTCATTTGATCGTTATGGAGCAGTCATTCTTAGAAAGGATTTCACGATCGAAAAATTTGAGGAAAAAAAGTATTACGATAATGGCCTGATCAGTGGAGGTGTGTATGCCTTGCAGATTCCCAGATTCTTTCATTATTCACTGCCCCAAAAGTTTTCATTTGAAAAGGATTTTCTGGAAGCCAATAGTGGGCGGAGGAAATTTATGGGTTTTGTTCAAGACAAGTATTTCATTGATATCGGCGTTCCCGCGGACTATTTTCGTGCCCAGGCCGAGCTGAAAGAAGAAATTTAACAATCATTTTATCATGCTGGATTTACGATTGACCGACATTTCCTGGACGCTCTTTCTGGATAGAGATGGGGTATTAAATTACGAGAAGCCTTTTGACTATATTTACTCTTACGAAGAATTCACCTTCTACGATGGCGTTTTAGATGCGTTAAAATTCCTGGCGCAAAAATTTTCGCGAATTATTCTCACCTCCAATCAGCGCGGAGTTGGCAAGGGCTTGATGACCGAGCAAGACTTAATCGACATTCATGAACGCATGTTGAGAGACATAGAAGCAGCCGGGGGGAGAATTGACAAAATATATTATAGTATCGGCGCAACTGATGATGATCCCATGCGTAAGCCCAACCCCGGGATGGCATGGCTCGCAAAAAAGGATTTTCCACAGATCGATTTCAAAAAATCAATCATGGTGGGAAACAATATCAGCGATATGGATTTTGGTCGAAATGTCGGAATGTCCACTGTTTTTATAAGGTCGACACACCCGGATCAGCCACTACCCTATCCTTCTATAGACCTCGCATTTAATTCCTTGGCCGAATTTGCAAAAGGTTTGCAGTCATGATAAAATTTTAACCTACTCTCTCCGTTACAAGGATGGCATAATCGTAACTTTGTGCCGCTAAAAGTGTTTAAACTAATATGCATTCGCTGAAAAAGTCAATGGTTTTGCTATTTAGCCTATTGTTATCGGCATCTGTGCATAGTTGTCTATTTGCTCAGAGAATTCGTTCTTCCGAAATGAAAGAATTCAGAAAACGGGAAGACTCACTAAAACACTTTGCGGAAAACATTGTTTTTGCACCAGAAACGGACCAGCGATTCCGAGCCGACAGCAATTTTGTCAGGATGCTCGTAAGAACGCTCAGGCTTAAAAACTCATTCGCCTATTCTTTTGATTCGTTAAGGACCATTTCACGTCTTTATGCGCCGGACAGCGCTTTTCGAGTATTCACATGGCAACTTAAAAAGGATGAATACACTTTTTTTCATCGTGGAGCAATTCAAATGCGTACGAGCGACGGGTCACTGAAGCTTTTCCCGCTACACGACGTTGCGCAATTTTCCGACAGATTAAATGATTCTGTGAGGTCGCCAAGGAACTGGATTGGCGCAATTTATTACCGCATCGTCCTAAAAACATTCAATGGCAGAAAGTATTACACTTTGTTGGGGTACGATGATTTTAGCAGCGCCAGCACGCGAAAATGGATGGAGGTAATGACATTTGATGACGAAGGAAACCCGGTTTTCGGCGGAAAATACATTTCCTTCAAAGACGATAGCGTTCGGAAACCTGTTCAGACAAGATTTAACATCGAATACAAAAAGGAAGCAGCTACAACTTTTAATTACGATCCCGATTTGGACATGATACTTTTCGACGATCTTGTTTCCGAAAATAATGAGCCCTCCCATAAAGAAACTCTAATTCCAGATGGTGATTTCCAAGGATTTAAATGGGAAAATGGGCAATGGGTGCATGTTGACAAGGTATTCAATTTCAAATTAAAAGACGGTGAGTTTCCCAAGGAAAAGACGATTTATAGCGACGACGGGAAGCCCAATGAGCAGAAATTGCAAGAACAGTCTGAAAAAAATCAAAAAAAGCCCCTAAAAAAAGACGGAGGCAATTAGTGATCTCCGGATTAGCACTCCAAAATTGACTGAGCTGCTTTTCCTTCACAAAAAAGCAGATCTATTATGGACAGGTTATTCTGAAACCCGACTTTGTCCTCGAATACCTGATTATATCGAAAGGTGCCGTGAGTCTCGTAATTCTTAGGCAAAATGGCGTTACGCAGATCGATGGAGTCCTCATATTTATGAACGTAGGACTCTGAGAGAGAATAGTCCGCCCGATGCCCCAGTTTATCAATTGCCCACTCAAAGCAAGCCAGGTTCCATTCAATAAGAAATAAAAATCTGGTTCGGTAAAGTTGCTCGAGACTATCCCGATAAAATTGAAACCAGGGTGAATTATTGTAACATGTTTCAATCGTTTTCCAATGATTCAACTGCCAGGGGAGCCTATTGAAAACCTTTAGGTCCCGGTATAATGTGCGTTGATCCCTTCCTTTTTCTAAGGGAACACTCAAAGTGATTCGTCCGTTAGATCCAGCGATAATGCATCGATTTGAAAAACCAGCTTTTTTAAGGCGATCATATTGTTCAAATATTATATGCGAATACCCAGACGAAATTTTATAAAAGCTTATAGGAGCAAAGTAGTGAGTATCAGTTATTAAACGCATGAATTCAAATTTTTTCATTTTTGCTTCAAAATTCAATTCCAAAAATACAATCTGTTGCAACAAGTGGCTTGCAAATCATCTATTTATTTTTTAATTATTATAATGTAATAAACTAAAAATCACATATTTATTTATTATTTCTAATTACCAATAATATTGGTTGAACGCGATTGTGTTTCTTGCAGCCGGATTTGCCGACAAAAGCAAAATAATTAGCAAAGGAATTCGGTTCAGCGGGAGGAAAAAAATGGCTACGATATACCAGTTGACACAAACCAGTTCTAAAAAATTTATTTTTCGATTCCTGCAACAATCCAATCTCCTACCCTGACTTTAAAACCCCATTTTTCACTAGCTAAAGAATTTGGACGGCAAAAAATGACACAACTAGCACAACTATATGAATCCAAAAATTTGGGCGAATTGATGCTCAAATTGAGTAGCGAGGACGTTTGCCGTTCTTACATGGAAGAAATGCGCTGGGGTAATAATCCGGTTTGCCCCCATTGTGGCGCACCTAATCCCTACCGATTGAGAGACGGTAAGAAGTTCCGTTGTAAGTCTAAAACCTGCAAGCGCAATTTCACGGTCACGGTCGGAACCGTATTTGAAAACAGCAAGATTGAACTACGTATCTGGATTGCAGCCGGATACCTATTGAGTGCACATAAAAAGGGTATTTCCAGCCACCAATTAAGCAGGGATTTGGGGATAACACAGAAAAGCGCATGGTTTGTATTACAGCGTTTGCGGCTAATTATGGGCGAACCAAACCCCGAACCATTGCAAAACGTGGTTGAGATAGATGAAACCTATATCGGGGGAAGATTAGCCAATATGAACCGCAAAAAGCGGAAGGCTATTGTTGACGCTGGAACCGACAATAAAATCCCTGTAATGGGATTGGTACAAAGAGATGGTAAAGCAAGGTTAACGGTTATCGGTAAAAATAGCTTTAAAGACGTAGTTCGTTTAAACGTCGATAAGAGCGCAACCATTGCCACAGATTCACATTTAAGCTATCAGGGATTAGATCAGGAATTTGCAGCGCATGGAACCGTAAACCATACCATAAACGAATTTAGAAACGGTATCTTTTACACGAATAGCGTTGAAGGATTTTTCAGTCTGTTTAAGAGGACAATTTTTGGAACCTATCACCAAATCTCACCCAAACATCTTCATAGAGCTTGTCCCATTTTTAGTTGAAATTTAAGAGGGCGAAGTTTGTTTCTTGAGTTGATTTTCGATCGCTTTTTTCAGTTTATAAAGGTGTTTAAAAT
>JAJPJP010000176.1 GCA_021324175.1 Chitinophagia bacterium | reverse complement strand
TGCAACTGCAGGTGCAATTTCATCAACATTATTGGCGTGATGTCCGGCTCGCTTCATCACGCCAGACAAATAATCTCTTAATGTGTCAATATCACTGACTGTTTTTGGCATAGTTTTTCAACTTTGCTCCTCTGCTGGCTAAAAATCAAAATGTTTCTGATTTGAACCTGACAAAATCCACTGTCAATCAATGTGGCTAGCCTCAATAAAACACGCCCAAAGACGAAATGGCGCACGCCGGGCGGTCGTCCTGTGCGGATTCCCATCAGTTTGGGAAAGTGCGGCTGGCCAAAAAGTAGCAGCAATCTCAGTCGGCATTTTCATACCACATTCGATTGGAAACGCAATTTTTGCGAGGCTGGAGCGAATTCTTAACGACCGTTTAGATTTTATAAATTTCTCGTTGCCGGGCGTTTTGAGGACTCGTATCCAGATCGCATGATTAAAAAATACATAGGTTATTACAGAGTTTCGACGCAGCAACAGGGGTTGACCGGCAACGGAATGTCATCACAGCAAGTAACCGTTCGGCGGTTCGTTGAAAATCAAAATGGTAAATTGGAGCGTGAATTTTCGGAGGTTGAATCAGGACGCAAAACAGACGGAGAAAGACCTCAATTGGCAGCCGCACTGGATTACGCTAAAAAGGCCAAGGGAATTGTCGTAATCGCAAAATTGGACAGATTAGCAAGAAATGCAGAATTTCTTTTACGACTTCAAAACAGCGGTGTGGATTTCGTTTGCTGTGATTGCCCGAACGCAGACCGATTCACCGTTGGAATTCTGGCACTAGTGGCGCAACGGGAACGTGAATTGATTGGAGAACGCACACGGCTCGGTTTAGCCGCACTGAAAAATAAAGGAATTAAATTGGGAACGCCAAATCCCAAAAAGGCCGTGGCCGCAATGATTTCAGCAAACAAATCCGCCAAGGTGGAATTTGCCGCTAAGGTGTTTCCGATTATTCAAGAAATCAAATCCGCCGGAATTGAAACGCTTCAAGGGATTTGTGAGTGTTTGAATCGCAGGGGAATTTCGACCCGCAACGGGAAAAATTGGTATCCAGCAACCGTTAGAAACATTATCAAGATCCAAAACGCTTCAAACATCATGAGAGAAACCATCCGCAATGGAAAATTGGAAATTATCGGCTATCGCGAAACATTATCACCGACGCGGGAAATCCTTCGCGACAGAACGGGCCGAATTCTTGGGCGATTTGAATGTGATACAAGCGTAACAAGGAGAGCCAACGGAAAAATAGTTGGCTACGGTGCGAATCAACTGTTTCGCTTTTTGAAATAAACACCAGTGGCGATAAGGGGAATTCCAATTAATAAATGGGAAACGAGGATTACTACCGGGTTTGACTGCTTATTGCCCCAGACCATACTAACATATTCGCCCGACTTTATCTATGTGCATGTGTTTTCACTCGTGTTTAACTTCAAAGACAATTCTTCCAGCCCGAGGATTCTAGCAAGGATGAACCAACTACCGTGATGTCCTCGCAATGTTTAATGTCCCGAATAACTTTGGCGACTGATTTCGCGATGGGTTTAGGCATCCAAGGACTCAATGTGATTTTTTCAATACATTCCAGATCAAACCGAATTTCTTTGGTCTTTTTTTCGATGAAAGGATTTTCGTAAATTATCCTGAATTCACCTTCGTCTTCAAAAGCTTTTCTTTTCAGAAAAGGCCAAGCGCCTAGTGATGGATTCTGGTTGTGCTTTATAAGTCGATATGAAACCGGTCTAAAAGAAATCCCTTCTACCGTCTCAACCATACTGAGCAATTTATGCGAGTTAAATTCGATACAAACACCACTCGGCCCATTTGAAAAAACTTTCCAATGGTGAAATGTCTCTCGTTTGGTAGAAAAGCAACAAGCCAAAAGCGTTTTTAGTTGTTTGTTTGCCTTATATTTCTCCAAATAATATGCGTCATTTCTATCCTCCCAATTTGTAGGCCCCAATAGAGTAATACACTGTCTTGAAAGCATGTCCAAAAGAACGGGCAGGGTTGTAAAGCGGTTAAGAAAATCTGTTTCCGGTTGATTATACATGGCACCTCATCATTAAGAACACAAAACGAGTTGAAATCACGCTAGAGAAAAGTGAATTATTGGGGATGTGCCAACTTAGAAAAATCTAAACTTTTTCGGTTTACGTTGTATTCAAGCCCTACGCAGTATTTCTCGTTGTTAAGGCTCGGATCAATCATTGATGTGGAAAAAATAATCTGGTGAGTTGTTTTGGATTTTTCAGAAAGAGCAACCATTATTTTCTGGAAATTACGACTACGGTCTTGTTCCAGACCCTTATCTTCGATATTATCACACATAATAAATCTTGGATATCTAAAAAAATCTAAATCCAAAGACGCAAAGAAAATTCCAAAATGGACACTGTTTTTTAGATACGCTACCGAACTCGCAGAAAATTGATTTTGACCATCAAAGGAAAAGGTATTGTTTACAAAATCAACCTTAACTTGTTTTCCAACTTTAAACTCATCTTGGCGGGGCAAGTCTTCTCTTAGGAAGATAATTGTATTAGATTCGATACCTCGTTCACCTACGATTCGCCTCTCCAATTGTGCGTGTTTTCTGCGCTCGATTGAGAAATTTAATAAATTAATTGAAGCCGCTAAATCTGCCTTGCTTTTCTCAAAAGCCTTTACGATTGATGCTGTTTTTATCTGCCTAGCGATTTCCTCAATTTCTGCCGTCAATTCACCTTTTCGGATAAAAAGCTGGTCAATCATTTCGTCTCTTTCAGGACGGACTTTTTCAACGGCTTCTTCATACTGACGCCGTTTAATTTTAACCAACGCATTCAATCGAGGAATATCAACTTGAAGTTGGGTTAGTGCTTTGATTTTGTCATTAAGTAAAATTTGCGACTCCTTTAGTTGTTGTCCAAGTTCTTGCTTCATTTTCAGGGCACCAGAATCGTTAGGATTATCGGGAAGTTGATTCCCACACAAAGGGCATAACCTTTCCCCCTCTGGCTTCTTGAGTTCGGATAAACATTCCGGACAGTGCGTAAGTGGCAATTCCCCCAGAAATCGTCGAGTGGTCAATGAATCATCAATTGCAGCAATGCGGACTTTTAGTTCATAAATAAAAGCTTCAGAATCCGCTATTTCTAATTCTATAGCGTTCCCTTGTTCCGATTTTTCACTTTCTTCAATTTTCAACGCCCGGAAATCTGAAGTTAGCTCATCAATGCGCCGCTTAATTTCTCCTGACACCTTTTTGTCAATTTGTGTGGATGAGGCATTCCTCAAAGATTTGTCGATTTGAGCTAATTCTCCATTAAGTGTCTCCAGTTGTTGATTTAGAACCACTTCATCAATTTCAATATCGGTTCCCCCAAGCACTTTGTATAAGGCTTGAAGTTGGTGGCTGACCGCCTCCAATGCCTTTGTCTTTTCTCTGAGCTCATACAGTTCACCAAACAATAAATCGTCGTAAACTCCAAAGAGCAAATCTCCCACAGTTTGCCTGACTAAATACGGGTCAAACAGTTCGTCACGCATCAATGAACTTGGGCTACTAACTTGGTCGGCATAAATTAGGCGCAGGACTTGATGCATAGTAATGCTATTGTCCGTGTCCGTTTTAACTTCTGGAAATCCCAAAAGGTGAAATACAGCCTGAGAGGCACTTTCTTTGGAAGCGCTTCGCACCATTGAATAAACCTGCCAACCCTCGACTGGTGATTTCATTGCGGTTTCAAAATCACTAAAAGCGATAATCATCGGTTGTTTGCCGCCAACTGCAACTATGCGCCGAATTGTAATCAGTTTTCCATTTATCTCGACCTCACCAATAACTTCCTCACATTTTTCTGCTGCTTGTTTGAATTGTGCCAGTTCTCCACCCAAAATATAAAAGATGAAATCAGTAATCGTGGATTTTCCACTGCTATTTGTGCCGCGAATAATGTTAATGCCATGACGAAACCTTTCATCATAAACAGAAACGCCTCGGCTTTGAATCACTAATCGCTTAAGCGCCAGTTGTGGCGTTCGTAATATCATACCGGTATTCAAATAAATCACTTCGGCCTTTCAGACCACTCTTGCCATAAAGGTCAAGACTGAGTAACGAATTCATCAGAAATTCGATAATTGTAGGGGACGCTTTGTTTGCTTTTTGAAGTGCTTCATTGAGCCCATCGGGTAAAGCTTTTTCAGTTCGGCTGATTTTTCTCTCTAAAAATAGACTCGCATCAATAAATTGACGAGCAGCCAAACTCTTTAGAGCACAAATTTGATAAGGCTCTAGCCGAAAAAAAATACGTTTTGGGTCTTGGATTTGTTGATACGGATTTTCGTTTTGAAACTGTCTTTTCTGTCTCAGCAACGTAATTGGAAATCGAAATTTAGAAATTTGACTCGGAAACAAGAGATAAAAATCGAATATCCTCAGTCGTTCAATCTCGAATACATGCTTGGGTGACGAATCCAAGATGCGGAGAATTCTAAAAGCGCTATGGTAAATATCAAATGCTGGATGATAGAAAAGCATTTATTTTATCCATTTAATGTGACAGTTCCCCGTTAGAAAGTACAGCATCCCGTTGATGTCATCGGAATAATGACCGAGCACATTTTCCCCCAAAATCCCCAGCAGCGGGTCGATGATATGTGTTCGGACTAGAGCATTAACAGCCTCTATAGAGGCAGATTTACATACATGAGGATACACAAATTCGTGATAGCGGCTAAACACTTCGGCCAGCAAAAATGCATTTATTTCTTGCGCTGACTCAAAAAGAGAATGCTTCGCTAGTTTTTTTGTGAACATCTCTTTCGTCCTTAACGCAAAATTTATCAAATCTTCACGTCCGCCTTTTTGTAATTTCTCCTCCAATGTCAAAATTGGTTCGCCAGAGGCTGGGGTTTGATAGTGTTCCAATTTTTCAACTGTTTGACGGAAGGTGGCGTTTTTCTCTTTTTCCTCACGATATTTCTTTGTCAGTCGTGCCACGAAGGTCACTGCGGCGTGTGTATCACCAGTGGCGGTGGAAATATTGTAAGTCGGCTTGTTGACATCACCACCAGCGTTGTCACCACCAACGCTAAGATTTTTCTGAGTAACAGTGCTATTTGTTGATGTCTCGTCCTGCATTATCGCCCCCCACTATATTGCCTTTCTGAATTACTTTCGTGTGGTCTCCTTTTTTGCGAAAAGTAATTTTCAACACCACACCAGCGCCAATTATTGCCGTAGCAATTACGCCAATAATTTCGAGGGTTTTTTTCCAGTTGTCAGCACCCATAGTTGATTTTTATAACCATTAGTGGATTCGTTGATTATTGTCCACGTAATTTTGGCGAGTTAATGGTTCTGACCGCCATTGTGTTCTGGCACGCTCCCGCCATCCCCAAATCGTAAATGACGGTTTTACCGCCCAATCCAAGGCTAGCGAAACTATGTATCGAGCCAATTGAATCGATTGACGGTGTTGGCGGTTCTCCGCGTATTGGGAAATGTGGATTTATTTTTGTTGCTGAAACATGGCGAAATGCATCCAATATTTTCTTATATGCCAAACGAAACATTTGAAGTAAGCCTCGGCAAAGACGGCGGAACGAAAGTTTTTAATTCAGTCGAAGAATTGATTGGCTGGATGGCAAATGAGCAGCAATTCTGGTCTTGGCTGGGACAACAACCTCACACAAACGAGAAACAAACTATTCTGAATCAGTTCGACGGTTTCGTCCGGTCAGTCAACCAACAAGTCAACGAAATTAAATCCCTCAAAAATCAGGCAACGGAAAGGAAAGCCGAGCCAGACTTGACTAGAAATTTTACGAATATAGGCAATTTTTTCAAACAGTTTTACGAGAATCAGCACGGCTTTTCTTCTGAGACGCCGAAAGGAAAATTTATAGAGCACTTGAAAAAAGAACAAGGTCAAGGCGTAGCCACTGTTGCCTGCGGGTATTTTATGCAAGTGGGATTCAACTATGGCGGTTATGACGGAATTCGTGGGGCAATTGCCGCGACTAGTTTTGATTACGGGCTGAAGGATTCCGCAATGAGCGAAAAAATCGCTTTGGAAGAATTAAGGCTTCATTGGCAGACCGTTTTCCAAAACTTCGAGAAAGAATTGAATGCAGAATCAGAGAACCATAAACAACTTAATTCTGATGCCAAAATCCAGCTGACTTCGCAAAAGGAAAACTTTGACCAATTGGTTTCGACTTCAAAAGAAAATCTTGACCACTTGATTTCGACTTCAAAGGACGATTGGCGAAAACTAAAAACTACCTACGATGCAGAATTAGCCATTCGTGCGCCTGTCCTATATTGGAAATCAAAAGCAACTTCACATTTAAAACTTTCATGGATTTTTGCTGGCGTTGTCGTTGTCGTCGGAGGAGCAATCTTCTGGCTGCTCTTTCTGGAAGTGAGGCGGTTGATTGAACCGCCTACTAGTTTACCACAGCCTGAACTTTGGCACCCAGAATATTGGAGGCTCGCAATTTTAATCGCATCTGCATTAATTGGCGTTTGGATTGTGAGAATTCTAGTGCGGCTGTTTTTGAGCAATGTCCACTTGCAAACAGACGCGAAAGAGCGTGTAGTCATGGTCCAAACCTATCTAGCATTTCTTCGACGCGGAAAAATATCCAAAGAGGATGAGCAATTTATTTTGAAAACGTTATTCCGACCAACTGCAACGGGAATTATGAAAGATGATGCTGTTCCACTTACCGCCCTTGACGCGTTGACCAAGATTGGCAGGGGTTGAATAGTCGACCGTCAACGGTGAAGACGTTCATCACTGGGAAGGGGTGGATTCTTGCGCCAGAGGGTCAGGGGCGTGTTTCCCTGTCGTTTTGGTATCTAAACCTAGGGAATTTCAGGAAACCCCAATAAATCCGCTGGAACTCTTCTGACAAGTTCTGACAGATTTTTCTCCCATATAAAAAATCCTGACCCGCCTATAATAAATTGACAATTTACAGGGTGAATGTTTTTAATCCTCCGTTCTTGGAAAGCGTCCGAAAACACAGGTTGATTTTGCTGGTCCCAAAACGACTTTGTAAGACGAGCAATATTAGGAGAATATAAAAAACTCATTCCTAAACCGTTGATCCCAGTTCAATTCCGGGCGGGGACACCATTTTAAACCCGCTGTTGCCTGAGCGCCGCCATCATTGAATGCTTTTATCAACAACCGGTCGAATTAATTGGGGTTATATGTTATGGTGCAGACGACAACCAGGCCGCCCATGAAAAAAATAATTTCACTTAAATCCATTTTAAGCTCAAGCCTCCTGGCGTGGGCATTGATTGGCGGGCATTCACTGCAAAACGCCCATGCTCAAACCACACAAACCGCCCCCCTGCCAAACACGGATCTCATCACCTCCGCTTCCGCGGACAATGCGACCACCGCCAGCGCGTTGCCACCGGACGTGGATCCCAACAGCCCGCTCGCACAAGTCATCCGATTGGTGCAGGCCGGTGTCGAGCAGAGTGTCATCCTCACGTATATCAGCAACTCCGCCAGCCCGTTCAGCCTCAATTCGGACGAAATCATTTACCTGAACGACCTCGGCGCCCCGTCGGAGATCGCCAACGCCATGATGCAGCACGACCAGCAGTTGCAGCAGGCGGGCGTGGCGGCGAACGCTCCCCCCGCTCAACCGGAGAACACCGCGGAAAGCACGGCGGCGCAGCCGGCCGACGTCACGGTGAATTATTTCTATGACACGCTGACACCCTATGGCGGGTGGGTAAACGTGGCCGGTTACGGCTGGTGCTGGCGGCCAACAATCGTCGTTAACAACACCGACTGGCAGCCTTATTGCAACGATGGGCATTGGGTTTATACCGACTGTGGCTGGTATTGGATTTCCGGCTATTCCTGGGGCTGGGCCACCTTCCACTACGGCCGCTGGTTTCAGGTCCCCCGTTACGGCTGGTGTTGGTGGCCGGACACAACCTGGGCGTCGTCCTGGGTGTGTTGGCGCCACAGCAAGGATTACTGCGGCTGGGCACCGTTGCCGCCTCATGCGGTCTATCAATCCGGCGTCGGGTTTGTTTATCAGGGCCGCGCGGTCAGCGCCGGGTTCGACTTTGGCTTGGGCGCCGGCGCCTTCACGTTTGTGCCGATACGGGATTTCTGCGACCCGCATCCGCGGCATTTTCGCATCAAAGCGGATGGAGTAACGCACATTTATAACCAGACCACGGCAATCAATAACTTCAATTTTGACAGTCGCCACCAGGGCATCGTCAATGCCGGCATCCCGCCGCAAGATATCACCGCCGTCACCCGACAGACGATTCATCCGGTCACCATTCACGCCGGGAACGGCAGCGTGGCGTGGGGCGGGCGGGGCGAACAATTCGGGAACAACGGCAACACCCTGACGGTGAATCGCCCGCACTTCGTCGGCACCCCGGTCCTCTCCTTGCATCCGGGCACTCCGACGACCGGCCACGGGCAAAATGAGTTTCACCCGGTCGTTCAGGGGAATCAAAACAACGTTTCCCCGCCTGCGGGAAATCCCGGGCAAAATAATCCTCCGCACCAGGATACAAGACAAAATTCGCAACCGAATCCTTATCGGACCCCGCCGCGGGTGCCGCAGACCCAGCAACCGGACGTCACGCACGTCACCCCGTCCAATCCGCAGATAAACAACAACAATAACCATACGGTGACTGCGCCATCCCGAAATTACCAAACCTGGCCAGGCCAAAACCAGACGCCCAATCATAATGACAATTCCGACGGCAGGGTTTTGTCCCCGCGGGCGTCCGGTTCCGGACCATCACCGTCACATGGCACCACCTACAATTCTCAACCGCAGGGCAATATTGCGACCGGACAACCTTTTTCCAATCCTTCGCCGCCGGTTAATCACTACGTCCCACCACAGCCGCAGCAAAATAATAATTATGGGGCACCGGCGAATGAGTCGCGCAATAACAACCAACACTTCTATCATTCCGACACGCCACCGCAGGCGGCTCAGCCCCATACGTCAAACCCTTCTGCTCCGTCACCGCAACAACCCAACAATCAGGGTCAGGGCAAGGACAAAGACCAAAACGGACATTGAAGTCCTGCCGGTTTGAATGGCCTGGACGCTGGAAGCGGGGCGGCTTTTTGCTTTCACAACTTTTCCGCGGCAGGCAAACTGGGCGCGTGAGCATCACCCGGCGGCAGTTTGAACAAATCCAGCAACGCCTCGGCGGCGCGTCATCGCGCACGGCGGTGCCGGTGTTGGCGGCGGGTTTGCGGGCGCCGGTCCCCGCGCATGGCGTGATCCTGGGGGTTGATCCATCCCTGCGTGGCACCGGCTACGGCGTGATTCGCCTCGCCAAACCGCATCCGCTCGCGCTCTGCCACGGCACGATTTCCTGTCCGCAAAACTGGGAACGCTCACGTTGTCTCGCCAAAATCGTAGAAACCTTGCGTGAGGTTTTAAAACAAAACCAACCGACCGTCTGCATCGTCGAGGGACTTTTCTACGCTCAAAACCTGCAAACGGCCATCATCATGGGCGAGGCGCGCGGCGCGGCGCTCGCAGCCGTCGCCGAAGCCGGTCTGGAGATTTTCGAAATCGCCCCCCGCAAGGTGAAACAGGCTATCGTGGGCTATGGCGCGGCTCAAAAACTCGCGGTAGCCAAGATGGTCCAG
>JAJPJP010000269.1 GCA_021324175.1 Chitinophagia bacterium | reverse complement strand
TGAACCATTTTAACGATCAGCTTAACAAAACAAACCTACGTTTTGCCCTTATGCTATTCAAGCGAGGATTCGCCCAATTTCAGTCCTTCGGAATTTCTCTTCCCATACGTAGAACTACTAGGATGCGGCCGCCCTCAGCGCTTTGCAAATCAATATTTTTTTCAGAATCAATGCCGCTGTTCGCGTTCTTCGGGCTGATCCGGAAGATTATTGGCAGCCTTTATCCCCTTTCCCAGGGAATCAGCCCATGAAATAAGGAGGGTCTTTTGACCGGAATCCAGGATGGCATAACGGTGAATCCACAGATAGGAATTTAAAGGCATCTCGTCTTCTTTCAGCTGTTTGACCGTTTCGAGCATTTTTTTGTATTGCTTGGTCGGCGCATAAGAGGCAAATTCGCTATAGTTCAAGTGCCGTCTGCCCTCGTTCACATGGTTGGCAAGCCACCATGCCACGGGTTGGATATTGTTATACCATGGATAGACGGTGTTATTACTATGGCAGTCATAGCAGGATTTTTTTAAGATGGCAAGAACGCTGTCGGGCACAGTGGTGTGACGGGTTATATCGTTGGCCGAAAGGTCAGTGGATTGATTTTTTTGAGGACGAAAAAACTGGATAATGACGAAGATCGCCAGCAAACCCAGCAAAATTTTCTTAACCATTCCTAGCAGAATTTAATGTGAAATTATACATCAAATTCCGGATTGTTGCCGTAGCTGAACAATTTTTCGCCCAAGATCACCTCCTGATGCGTACCGCCTTCTAAACGACGAGGGATTTTCGCCAACAAGTTTTCGGAAGAGCCTGTTGAAATAGGAAAGGCTTTCGAATCCCACTTCATAGCAGGCCTCCGTCACGTTCTGGCCTTTTAGAAGACAAGTTTTCGCCTGGGTGATTCGGTACTGGTTTACAAAATCCGTAAAAGTCATTTTGGTCTGTTTCTTGAAATAACGACAAAAGGCCGGCGTGCTTAAATGCACACTCGCCGCAACAAGGTTGACATCAGGGCGCTTGTCATAGTTCGCATGAATATATTTGTAGACGGCGCCCATCCTGATCTTGTCGTCAAGAAAGAGTTTCACACTGGTATCGCGCTCGTTCAGCTCAGTGATCTCCCTGGATGTCGCCAGAAGCTGAAAGACCTCGAGCAAATTCATCAGCTGCTCAAAATGTGGCCGGGTTTGCATGCGCCTAAGTTTTTCAGCAACGACGGGTTTGATTTTCCCCCCGAAGGAAAGGCCCAGGCTGGCCCTTTCAAAAAGGCGGTTGATCTTCGAGAATTCCGGCGTTTCATGGAAGGCATCGCCCAGGAAGTTCTCTTTCAGCTGAACGACGATCTGTCGATACTCCGTTTCTATACCGTAGTCAAAATTCAGGTGTGGAACGTTTGGACCAATCAAAACCAGGTCGCACTCCATAAAGCTCGAAATGTGTTGACCAACATGGCGAATCCCTGTCACCGCTTCTACATACACCAGTTCGTACTCGGGATGATAGTGCCAATAAAAATAATTTCTCAGGCTGGGAGTAAAGAGCCTGAACGACTGGCCCGGGTCGGGGAGCACGATTTCCTTTTGAATTTTCATCTCCTGCGATTTATCTGTAAAGTCAAAGAAAGTTAATCATTTTCTTAGAAAATGTCAATATAGGGCAAATAATGATCATTGGAGGAATTGCCAGCGGCCCGCAGGCTATGGAATTTTGTTCTCAATAAATCAATCAGAAAATGGAACAGCAAACGATGGCCGCTACGATGGCTCCGACGATGGCGCCCGCTACTGCACATAAAGACATTCCTGGTAACCCCTCAACAGCAAAAAGCAGCAGGATGCGACTTAACGATCGCAGCAATGGCGAACCGTTGCGCGTGTTGTCTGAAGCAGATTGGAATTTCTGGACATACAATGGATATATCGTTATCAGGAACGCCGTTCCGAAAGAGCAGGTTGAGCGCCTTGCGGCTTTTCTTTGGGAGTTCGAAGAAAAAGACCCCGCGGATCCCGCAACCTGGTATGCGCCTCCCCGGGCGGAAATTCAAATGAAGGAGTTGACGAACACGGGCATGGTCGAAGTTTATAACCACCAGTATCTCTGGGACAACAGGCAGTACCCAAAAGTGCACCAGGCTTTTGCCGACATTTGGGGGACTGAAAAATTGTGGGTGACCATCGACCGGGCAAACCTCAATTTCCCCATGCGCCCCGGTCATGAATACAAGGCTTTTATTCACTGGGACTATGACCCTGAAACCAAACCCCAGAACGTCCAGGGTGTGCTGGCGCTGGCTGACCAGACGGACGAAAATATGGGCGGCTTTCAATGTATCCCGGAACTTTTTCGGGGCTATGACACCTGGAAATTGACGCAACCGGAAGATCGCGATCATTTTAAGCCGGACACATCGGGTTTCGAGGTCGTCAAGGTTCCGATGGAGGCGGGAGACCTGCTGATCTTTAACTCCCTGCAGCCGCACGGCATCCGGGCCAATCGAAGCGGCAACAAGGTCCGGCTCGCTCAATACATTTCCATGATGCCTGCTGAAGAAGACAATGAAGCTTTGAGACAATGGAGGATTGAATCATGGAAGGAAAGGAAGGCGCCTGAAGGCTATGCATTTCCAGGAGACCCCAGGAAATGGGAACAGACCAAATATAAAGCGGCCGAATTATCTTCACTCGGCCGGAAACTTTTGGGACTGGATAAATGGTGATCACCGGATCCTTCATTCGCTGTCGTGTATACCACGGGCCTGGGCTTTACCGGACTGAACTTTAGCCCGCCGTCACCGTTATATTCTCACCGGGTAATATGCAGGGGCCCAACGCCCCGAGATCCTATCCGTATCAAAGACCACAAGGTGAGCGTATTTAGCAGATTAATC
>JAJPJP010000038.1 GCA_021324175.1 Chitinophagia bacterium | reverse complement strand
GAAAAATTGAAATATCCAAAAAGCAAAGTTACAATCGGACTCATCGGCAAATACATTGAGCTCCAGGACGCCTATAAATCTATACTCGAGTCGTTTATCCATGCTGGAGCGCTCAATGAGTGCAAAGTACATGTGTTGAATGTGCATAGTGAATTCATTACCGAAGATAATGTAGCTGAGAAACTTGGGAGCTTGGATGGTCTGCTGGTTGCACCGGGATTTGGACATCGGGGCGTAGAAGGTAAGATTACAGCTGTAAAATATGCCCGCGAAAATAATTTGCCTTTTTTTGGCATTTGTCTCGGGATGCAAATGGCGGTAATTGAATTTGCACGTAATATTCTCGGCCTCAGTCAGGCTCATTCAACAGAAATGAATCCCTCCACGCCTGATCCTGTTATCGACCTGATGGAAGAACAAAAAAGGATAACAGCCAAAGGAGGCACCATGCGCCTGGGCGCTTACCCTTGCGAAGTAATGGAGGGGAGCCTGGCCCATTCCATATACGCTACCGAGTTAATAAGTGAACGCCACCGACATCGGTGGGAATTCAATAATGCCTATTTGCAAAAAATCCAGAATGCCGGCATGGTCCCTAGTGGGAAAAACCCCGAAAGTGGCCTCGTTGAAATTATTGAATTGCGTAATCATCCTTTTTTTATTGGTGTTCAATATCATCCCGAACTAAAAAGCACCGTTGAGAATCCTCATCCAATTTTCGTTCATTTTGTTAAAGCCGCAAAGCAGCTCGCCGACAAAAGAGCAATGGCGAGGAATCAGCAATTACAGGGTGAGATGATTTCATGAAGGCAATGACCCCATTTTATCCTCTGTTCTGCCAACGCGAATATGAACTCTCGGGGGAAGCCCCTATCTTTGCCGCTCCTAAAACTTGTCATCAAAAATGGGCACTGACAGAAATACCATAATCGGTTATGTGTTGTTGGGTATTTTATTATTGACCTATATATACTTATCGACAAAAAACAGCCAGGAGCTTGCACGTCAAAAAAAGATCTATGACGATTCGGTGGCCATAGTTAAGAACCATCACGATTCCCTATCCAAGCTTGCCGATACTGCGCACATCCAGGTTTCCGCAAAGACAGATACAAACGGGGCAAGCGCGATTTCGAAAGTTGAACGTCTTACTACAATTGAAAATGACGTTTTACGAATTGTATTTTCAAACAAAGGAGCGCAACCGAAAGAAGTAGAGCTTAAAAAATTCAATTCATACGATAGCACGCCCGTTAAACTGATGGATTCGACAGGCGACACCAAGATATCGTATACTATTAATGCTTCTTCGGACCAATCGGCACAAATCGAAAACCTGTTTTTTGATGAAGGGAATGTCATCAAAAACGCCGATGGCAGTCAAACGCTAACTTATTCTTTGACTCTTGGGTCCGGTCGGGCCATCACCCATCAATTTACTATTCCCGCATCAGGTTATCTTTTGGACTGGCAGGTCAATGCGAACCAGGCGGACAAATTATTCAGCCAAAATAATTTCAATCTATCCTGGCACGTCCAATTAAGACGTATTCAGAAAAACCTTGCATACGAAAAGACGCTATGCAACGTAGGTTTTTATGAGGACGGAAGCTTTGATTACATTTCGTCTCACACAGATAAGACTTTTGACAAACCAGTGCAGTGGATTGCAGTTTCACAGCAATTTTTTAATTCGAGCCTGATTGCAAAAAATGATTTTAGTTCCGGATCGGTGCACTGGGTGCGGGACCCGTCAGACTCATCAGCTGTTCTGGGTACGGCAGACGCCAATTTCCAAGCAAAAATTCCAACCGGCCCGAGTGCCGTTTTGCCTTTTCAGTTATTTTACGGACCGAATGATTTTCATGTTTTGAAAAGGGCGGCTCCCGGAATGGATCGAATCATAAACTTAGGCAGAGATTTCTATTCGTTTGTTCGCCCTGTCAACGTTTACATAATCATGCCGGTTTTTGATTTCCTGAAAAAGCTCACTTCGAATTATGGTATTGTGATTATGCTTTTGACGATTTTTATCCGCTTGCTTACTTCTCCCCTTGTTTATTCGAGCTATTTAAGCGGGGCAAAAATGAAGGCATTAAAGCCGGAGATCGACGCATTGAGAAAGAGGCTCAACAATGACCAGCAACAGGTTGCCATGGAGCAAATGAAGCTTTTCCGGGAATCTGGCGTCAACCAGTTTGGAGGTTGTATTCCCGCACTATTGCAAATCCCTATTTTTTTCGCGTTATATAGTTTTTTTAATTCGAATATTGAATTAAGAAGTCAACACTTTCTGTGGTCTTCTGACTTGTCTGCCTACGATTCAATCCTAAATTTTGGATTTAGCGTTCCGCTGTACGGCGATCACGTCAGTTTGTTCGGACTTCTCGCCGTAGCGACAAGCTTCCTCATCAGCTTGTATGGAATGAGTCTGACTCCTGACCAAAGCAATCCGACGATGAAATATATGCCGTATATTATGCCGGTAATGTTGCTATTTTTCTTTAATCGGTTGCCTTCGGCACTCACATGGTACTACACTGTTTCGAACCTTATCACCCTGCTTCTCCAATGGGTTATCCAGACGTACATAATTGATCATGATAAAATTATCGCTCAACTTGCCGAAAATCGAAAAAAACCTAAAGCCAAGTCCAAATGGCAGGAGCGGCTGGAACAGATGCAGGAATCGCAGAAAAAGATGCAGCAACTAAAAAACAAAAAATAAAAGGTCGACGAATAAGTCCGCGGCCGTTCTCTGGCTCACATTTTGACCCGTTCATAAACAATGAAATCGTCGATTATTTTTTTAATGGTTCTATCTTCGCAGGGGGCAATTTTTTGCTTTGCGCAGAAGAAGATTTCCGATTTTAGCATCGTTTATGATTATGAAATCGTAACCACCAAGAGCGCAGGGTCAAAGCCGATTAGCGGAACAAATTCGTTGTTCGTGAAAGGCAGCCTAAGCAGGACTGAAATGGGTAACCAGGCGTATTTGTCAGCAACAATTCACGATGGCACGACCGGAAATACCGTCATACTGAAAGAAGTAAGCGGACAAAAAATTCTTATTCGTTTAACGCCTCAGGAATGGAAGCAAATCAATACCGGGGATGATCATGTTGCCTTTACCAACTCAACTGAAACCAAGACGATCGCAGGGTATAAATGTATTATGGCTGTTGCGCAAGCCCCCGATGGCTCACGTCTTTCAGTTTATTATACCAATGAATTATCAGTGGATAATCCCGATTATAACCCTCTTTTCAGGAATCTTGGCGGGTTGCCGCTGGAATACGAGCTGGCCAAGGGTGACTATACAATTCGATATACTGTGCTTAAACTCAACCTGAACCCCGTTCCGGCGTCGAAGTTTGATGTACCAAAAACAGGCTTCCGCGAGATGACTTTTGAAGAAAGCAAAAAATTAAACAGCCGGCTATAATTTCATTGGTGGTACTCACTTATGCATGGATATCTTCACGTCCAGCATTTGCAGGTTACTCTTCACAGGAGCAATATTAACAACCGAGCTATTAATCCTGTATTGATAAGGAACAATGAACGTAGTATTGCCCCTTTGATAAGTAATCAAAGAATTAATTGAAAATGAATTATTCTCCTTTTGAACGTTAAAAACACGACTGCCCGAATAGGCAAATCCGCTTTTCAGGGTAAATGGGCTTACAATTCTGATTGGAACAAAATCAGATTTCATATTTGCGGTTCTCTTCTTGTTCTTGTCCCCGCCCTTGCTCGCAAAAGCCAAACCCACAATGATAACAAAGGACATGAAAAACAAACCGTAGCGCATCAATTTTTTCACTTGAATAGTCGTCATGGTACTCGCTTTCTTGCTACAAATATAATAAAAAATATTGGGTATTTTTTAACCACTGGTCCCAAACTTTAGATTTTCTTTAACTATTGGCGAAGTATCAAGTTGCCAACTCTTTTTATACACAAAAATGCCGCTAATGTGAAATAGTACGATTTGCCGAAAAAAAGTTGTCAAACCTGCCAAAAAATTTGAAAAAACCTATTATTGACTTACTTTAGAATAACTTACTAAATGAAAAAGAGTCCATTACAACCCGACAATGAAGAGATTAAAGGATTGCTTAATCAGTACCGGAACCTCCAGAACGGGCGGTCAAATTCATTTCTAAACGAGGACTCTTTTGAAAAGATCATAGATTACTTTGACGAGACTGAGAATCTTCCTTCCGCCATTGAAGCTGTGGAATTGGGAATCGAGCAATATCCCTTTTCTTCCGCTCTCCTGGTTAAGAAGGCCGATCTGATGATAGCGACCAGGCGCTATGACAAAGCCCTCGAGATTCTGGAAAAGGCAGAGTTGTTTGACGGAAGGGACATCAATATATACATCCTTAAAACCGATGCCTACCTTGCCCTTGATCAGCAGGAAAAAGCGGTCCTGCTGTTGGAAAATGCCCTCAAGCAGTTTGAGGGATCCGAGCGAATAGAGTTACTTTTTGAACTTGCCGACGTATACGATGATTACGAGGAGTTTGATAAGATTTTTGATTGCCTGAAACTCATACTCGAGCAGGAACCCAATAACGATGAGGCTCTTTATAAAATCTGCTTTTGGACTGATTTTACAGGCAGGAATGAAGAGAGTATTCGAATACATCAGAAAATTATCGACGATTTTCCTTACAATGAACTTGCATGGTTTAATCTGGCGGCGGCCTTGCAGGGACTCAAACTTTATGAAAAGGCCATTGATGCTTATAAATATGCAGTGGTTATCGACGAGAAGCTGGATTATGCTTATCGCAATATGGCGGACGCCTACATCCGACTTAGGAAATTCAGGGATGCCATAGAATCGCTGGAAAAAGTAATTGAATTATCGAGACCCGAAGACGTTATTTATGAGGCAATAGGGCATTGTTACGATAAGCTGCGGAACTATGCGCAAGCAAGATTTTATTACCGGAAGGCCTCACACTTAAATGCCGACGACAGCAAGCTTTACTATAAGATTGCCTGTACGTATCTTAATGAGACGCAGTGGGAAAATGCAATCAGGCAGCTTGAAAATGCGCTGCGAATTTCACCCAAGCAGCCAGAATACAATCTCGCAATCGGAGAATGTAAGATGCAAATCGGAAATTTTAAGGAAGCGGTCCAATATTTCACCAATGTCGTACGGGTAAGGCCCAAGAATGTTTCGGGATGGGATGCCCTGATCCGGTGTCTATATGTGGGCGGCTTTTATGAAGAAGCCCTTGAGCAGGCCTATGCTGCAATACGCGTGACAGGAGGTAGGGGAATTTTCATATTTTATTCCTGCGCCATATGCTTTGCGCTGGGAAAAACCAAAGAAGGACTGCTTCAATTAGAAAAAGCAATGTCCAAATCGCCTAAGCAGCTAAAAAAGCTCATTGAGTTGAATCCGGTTATTCTCCAATATCAGTCGGTAGTTGACATAATCGCCCGATATAAAAGGAGAAAGTCATTTTGAAAGTTTCAAAATGTTCAATCTAAGCCTGATTCTTTGAACAGGATGGACCCACCCTTGTATCGGTTTCTTCCTTATTTTTGCCAGCCAGCAGTCTAAATTAACCTGATACATGATGAATTTCAATTTGACGCAAATTCCTGAGCGTATTGTAAAGCCGCGAAAGAGCGGCATTACCATGGTCATGGATAAGGGTTTGAGCGTGGAGGAAGCCAAGAATTTTTTAAGCATTGCTCATCCACACGTCGACATCGTAGAACTAGGATTCGGGACATCGTTCGTCACTCCAAACCTACGGGAGAAAATTTCTGTTTACTCGTCATTTGAAATACCCATTTATTTCGGGGGTACGCTGTTTGAGGCTTTTCTGATTCGAAATCAATTTGATGATTATTTGGGCGTATGCAAGGAGTTCGGTGTGACCTATATGGAAGTTAGTGACGGATCAATCGATATCCCCCATGCCGAGAAATGCGGATACATCGAAAAACTAACAAAATTTGGTACTGTCTTAAGCGAAGTCGGAAGCAAAGACGCAGAGCACATTATCCCACCTTATAAATGGATTGAATTGATGAGGGCCGAGCTCAGTGCGGGATCTTCTTATGTGATCGCAGAAGCAAGGGAAGCGGGCAATGTAGGAATTTATCGGGGCAGCGGTGAGGTGCGTGAGGGACTTGTTCAGGAAATATTGACTCAGATCCCTGAGGAAAAAATTCTCTGGGAAGCTCCACAAAAATCCCAGCAATTATATTTTATCGAATTGATTGGATGTAACGTGAATTTGGGAAATATTGCTCCGACGGAAGTTATTCCTTTAGAATCAATGCGTCTTGGCTTGCGCGGCGATACATTTCACCTTTTTCTCGACAAAAAGCACGGCTGAGCATTCCGTAACCGTCAATCTTTTCTAAGCAGCATTCGGCCTATTTTGTCCAATTACAATAAACAGGGGAATCAATGAGGGTATTTGGTCTTATAGGGTATCCACTCGGCCATTCCTTTTCTGAGCAATATTTCGCCAGCAAGTTCTCCAGGGAGGGCATTAATGATGCGGTATATCGGAATTTTTCTATTGCGACAATCGATAAATTGCCCTCTGTTCTTTTCGAGAATCCCGGGCTGGTGGGCCTCAATGTTACGATACCTCATAAACGAAACGTGATACCTTTTCTGACTATCTCAGAAGAGCTACCAATTCCGGCCTGCAATTGCATTCGAATTCAAGGAAAGACATTGTCAGGGTACAATACAGATGTTATTGGGTTCGAGAAAACACTCGTTCCGCAATTAAAAGCTTACCATCGCAACGCACTCATTTTAGGTACCGGCGGATCCTCTGAAGCCGTCCAATTTGTTCTCCAAAAGCTGGGTATAAATTTTATTCTGGTCTCCAGAGACCCGTCGAAAAAAAATTCGCTTCCCTATTCAAGTTTGAACAAGGAGATGATTTCGGAGAACCTTTTGATTATCAATACAACTCCAATTGGAATGCATCCAAATGTTCTGGAGTCCCCGGCAATACCTTTTGAATTCATTGGAACGAAACACTTTGTCTATGATTTGATTTATAATCCATCAGAGACCTCTTTTCTTAAAGGTGCTAAGAATCAGGGAGCGACTACAAAGAATGGTTATGATATGTTGGTTGCCCAGGCGGAAGAAAGCTGGAGGATATGGAACAGCTGACTAGTCTGGGTCATGTTAAGTTCAGCGAGGACAAAATGCTGACTCGAAATCCTTGGGCATATCCTTGATTTTTCTTGTAGCGTAGTCATAAAAAATCATTCCCGTTTTTGCGCGCGCTACCAGGGTAAACTTTTCGGCTGACTCTTTTTCAAGCTTATAGAAAATATCAAATCCGATTTTTGAAAATTCCCCCGCTGAAACTGACGCCTTAATTTTGTCTCCATAAAACAGCTCTGACTTAAACTCAATAGCTACATCGGTCATAATAAGTCCAAATCCCCCGATACCGAACTCCTTAAAACCATAATATCCAAGATACTGAACCCGAGCTTCATGCAGGATAGAAAGAAAAATGTCATTGCCGACGTGGCCCCCATAGTTGATATCGGTAATCCGTACGGGAATATATGCTACAAAAGAGTAGTGATCGGGGAGGTTCAATTTAATTCTTGCCATGTGTTATTTGTAGAAAACGAACGAGCTCGTCGGCCGCTTTTCGCCTGTGGCTAAAAATATTTTTTTCTTCGGGCGACATTTCTGCAAATGTTTTGTCTGCGCCATTTGGCACGAAAACCGGGTCGTATCCAAATCCGGCGTTGCCCCTGGGTTGGCGAGTTATGGAACCAGGGCAAATTCCGTGAAAGATAAATTCATTCCCCTCCAAAATCAATGAAATTACGGTCCTGAACTCGGCGTCACGATTACGTGAATCCGCCATCTGTCTCAAAAGCCGATCTATATTGGCGGCAGCGGAGCTCCCAGGGCCAGCATAACGCGCGCTTCTTACGCCGGGCTCCCCGTTCAGGAAATGAACTGCGAGACCGGTATCTTCGCTAAAACAATTTTTGCCGGTTGCAACGTAAACCGTTCTCGATTTCTCTAATGCATTTTTCTCAAGAGTATTATGCGGCTCAGGAATCTCGAAATTCAGGCCCGATTCCTTCAATCCCATGATTCCAATGAAATTGCCGATTGCTGTACGCATTTCGTCGACCTTATGCTGGTTATTAGTCGCAAAAACTAATTGTAACATTGAGCTATTCATAATCATACTTCAAACAATCCGCGCAAGCAAATCCATAGTTTAGTCTTCAACAATTTTCCATCGGGCACGTCAGAATCAATTTCGTTTAAACCCGGAACACACAAGAATGTGCATTCGTCGTAATCCTGCAATTTAAATTGCGGAAAGTCAAACGGTAATTTGATTTCAAGTGAACTGGTGCCGAACAGGATAACGATTCTGGGATCTAACTCTGCCTTTAGCTTTTTTATTTCAACTGGGGTGTCGTGATGATTTACTAATGCGATATCGCCAATGTTCAGGTGACAAGCGTTTAACATTTTTGTGATAAATGAAAGATGTCTTTGTTCAATAAGTGCACTGCCAATATGATTAACAACAACCGTTATTCGTGCCTGATTATTTCCTAGGTGTTTATGGTAGGATAAATTTTGATTTTCCGTGGTGGTATTGACGTGAACCAGGAGGTTTTTGTACAGTGAAATCACCGACATTTCAGTCAACGCAAGGTTGTCAAGTCCCATGCTAACAATTGTTAGTATATTTGAGTTCTATTTTTTGCATTCCCAGTGAATGTTTTATTTCTTTATGATGTAAAATTATGAGATATGATCGATACGCAGGATATTCAAATAACGAAAGTTAAGCGGAGCAAAATTGACGAAACAGACTTTGGGAATCTTCCATTTGGCAAACATTTTACCGATCATATGCTGGAAGTTGACTTTATTGGCGGCACATGGCGTCAGATATCGATCAAACCTTACCAGCCGTTTATGTTTGATCCGTCGCTTGCCGCACTCCATTATGGTCAGGCGATTTTCGAGGGCATTAAAGCGTATAAGAGTCAAGCCGGCAACGCATTTATATTTCGCCCCTACGACAATTTCAAACGGTTTAATCTGTCGGCGGCGCGAATGGAAATGCCTATCGTGCCAGAAGATATTTTCATTGAGGGGATGAGAGTCCTGGTTGCAATTGATAAGGATTGGATTCCTGCAAGAGAAGACTACTCTCTTTATATTAGACCACTAATGTTTGCGACGGATACTGCGATCGGCGTTAGGCCATCTGATACATATAAATTTGTTATTATTTTAAGTCCGACGGGCCCTTACTACGCACACCCCATGAAAATTTACGTCGAAGAAAAATATTCAAGGGCGGCGCCCGGCGGTATCGGGTTTGCGAAAAATGCGGGTAATTACGGAGGGAGCATGTATCCGACTTCAATAGCGCGAAGAAGGGGTTACGACCAGGTCCTGTGGACAGACTGTGCCGAGCACAAGTGGCTCCAGGAGGTTGGTACAATGAATATCTTTTTCATAACCGCTGAAAATAAGGCAATTACGCCTTCGTTGGATGAGGGAACAATTCTCGATGGCGTGACCCGAAGCACCGTGATAACCTTGTTGTCTGAGATGGGTGTGATGGTTGAGCAACGTAAGATTAACATTGAAGAGATCATTGATTATTATAGCAGGGGGCAACTTCAGGAAGTTTTTGGAACAGGTACTGCCGCAACAATCTCCCCGGTTCAGGAACTGAAGTACCGGGAAACAGTGATGACTTTCGACCCTCAATTCTGGAAAACAGCACCCCGAGTAAAAAAAATACTCGCAGAAATAAGGCAGGGAAAGAGAGAGGATAGCCACGGATGGCTTTTTCCAATATGACAATTCTGGCTGTATCCGCTTCGCTCATGAATCCCCATTCAAGTTTCCATGTTGGCGATATTAATTTGGATATTCAGGACAGTAAATTTACCTTTGCGGTCCTAAATTTAACCAGGTTAATGCCAACCATCCAGCAATTAGTTCGAAAGGGAAGAGAGATTATTCGTGCCAAGAGCAAATCCAGGGCGCTTGACTCGTGTCCGCAGAGGAGGGGTGTCTGTACAAGAGTGTACACGACAACGCCAAAGAAGCCCAATTCGGCACTTCGTAAAGTCGCCAAAGTTCGTTTAACTAACAAAGTAGAGGTAATTGCCTATATACCCGGAGAGGGTCATAATCTCCAGGAGCATTCCATTGTTTTAATCAGGGGTGGAAGGGTGAAAGATTTACCCGGAGTACGCTATCACATAGTCAGGGGCAGCCTGGATACTGCCGGTGTGAAGGACCGAAAAAAGAGTCGGTCCAAGTATGGTACTAAAAGAGAAAAAAAATCCGGAGGGAAAAAATAACCTTAAAATAATTGAATAGATTATGAGGAAATCGCAGGCGAAAAAACTGCCGTTAGCGCCGGATGCAAAATATAACGACATCCAGGTTACGCGTTTTGTAAATAATATTATGTGGCAGGGAAAAAAGAACGGTGCATTCGATATCTTTTATACCTCGATAGATAAAGTGGCCAAGCAGACTGGTGAAAATGGGTATGATGTATGGAAAAGAGCACTGAGTAACGTTACGCCAAGCGTGGAGGTCCGTAGCCGTCGTATTGGTGGCGCAACTTTCCAGATTCCGGCCGAAGTCCGACCTGATAGAAAAATATCCCTGAGTATGAAGTGGCTGATCAAATACAGCAGAGAAAGAAACGGCAGAAGTATGGCCGACAAGCTCGCCAATGAAATCGTTGCCGCAAGCAAGGGAGAGGGTGGGGCTTTCAAAAAGAAAGAAGATACACATCGTATGGCTGAAGCCAATAAAGCTTTTGCTCATTTCCGCGTATAGAAAGGATTAGTGCCAGTTTCCGGCACCGATTTCAACACAATAGCCAAGTTTTTAACTTCGAGACGGCGGGCAACGACTTGCGTCAATAATTTTCATACCTTTGCCCTCCGAAAAATCAAAATATTAAGGCGTTAAATCCGTTATTGAATTGGCGCTCAGTTAGATCTTTTGATGAAGAATTAGTCGGGCACTGGAGCGGCGAGGTTTATAATTATTTAAGTGCAAATTATAATATATAAAAATGGCAGACTTAAGATTTCAAAGAAATTTTGGTATTGCTGCCCACATTGACGCGGGCAAAACAACTACTACCGAAAGGATATTATACTACACGGGTGTGAATCACAAGATTGGGGAAGTCCACGACGGGGCTGCCACCATGGACTGGATGGCCCAGGAACAGGAACGTGGTATTACCATAACTTCTGCTGCAACTACTTGTTTCTGGAATTTTCCGACCATCCAGGGACAAAAAAGTGCTGAAACGAAACAATATAAATTTAATATTATCGACACGCCAGGCCACGTTGATTTCACCGTGGAGGTCGAGCGCTCTTTGCGCGTGCTTGATGGCCTTCTAGCACTTTTTTGTGCTGTGTCCGGGGTAGAACCGCAATCTGAAACCGTATGGCGCCAGGCTAACAGATATAAAGTACCCAGGATCGGATTTGTGAACAAGATGGACCGGGCAGGTGCAGATTTTCTGAATGTCGTCAAGCAGGTTAGGGAAATGCTCGGCGCGAAGGCGGTGCCTCTCCAATTGCCCATTGGAGCGGAAGATCATTTCACAGGAGTGGTAGATCTTATTCAAATGAAAGGCATTATTTGGGATGACGAGACACGAGGAATGACTTATAAGGAAGTTCCTATTCCTGATGATATGATGGATGACGTAAAGGAATGGCGCCAGCACCTTATTGAAGCCGTGGCGGAATATGACGACAAGTTGCTCGAAAAATTCTTTGAAGATCCGAATACCATTTCAGAGAATGAAATACACGAGGCGATCAGGAAGGCCACTATTGACATTTCCATAATTCCAATGATGTGTGGCTCTTCATTTAAAAATAAAGGTGTTCAAACTGCGCTGGATGCTATCGTCAGGTATTTGCCTTCTCCGCTCGATGTCGAGGACATTAGAGGAACTGATCCCGATTCAGGGGACGAAGTTGTTCGCAAGCCTGATGCTAAGGAGCCATTTTCCGCACTCGCATTTAAAATCATGACCGACCCATTTGTAGGTCGACTGGCCTTCTTTAGGGTTTACAGTGGCAAGCTTGAGTCAGGATCGTACGTGCTAAATACACGTACTGGGAAAAACGAACGGATTTCGAGGATCATGCAAATGCATGCGAATAAGCAAAATCCAATTGATTTCATTGAAGCCGGCGATATCGGCGCCGCTGTTGGATTCAAAGACATAAAGACCGGTGATACACTTTGCAATGAAGAGGATCCAATCGTCTTGGAAAGTATATCATTCCCAGAACCAGTCATATCTATCGCGGTGGAACCAAAGACGCAAGCCGATGTCGATAAGATGGGGATGGCAATTGCCAAGCTTGTGGAGGAGGATCCAACCTTAAAAGTCAAAACAGATGAAGAAACCGGACAAACCATCTTAAGTGGCATGGGTGAATTGCATCTGGAGATCATTGTCGATAGGATGAAAAGAGAATTTAAAGTAGAAATTAATCAGGGTGCGCCACAGGTAGCTTATAAGGAGGCATTTCAAAAGAAGGTTGAGCACCGTGAGATCCTTAAAAAACAAACGGGTGGTCGTGGTAAATTCGCTGATATCGTATTTGAGCTTGGGCCTGCTGACGAAGACTTTTTGAAAGAAGGAAAAGGGAGTTACCAGTTTGTGAACGACCTATTTGGAGGCTCTATTCCTCGCGAATTTGTGCCAGCAATTCAAAAAGGGTTTGAGCATTCCATGGCGAGCGGTGTGTTAGCGAATTACCCTGTCGATAATATGAAAATCCGCGTGTTTGACGGAGGCTTCCATGCGGTCGATTCGGATTCTATGTCTTTTGAACTTTGTGCAAAAGCGGGATTCCGTGAGGCAGCAAAAAAAGCAAAACCTGTTTTGCTGGAGCCGATCATGAAGGTTGAAGTTATTACCCCAGATCAATATATGGGTGATGTAACGGGAGATCTTAACCGGCGTCGAGGAATTCTGGAAGGCATGGATAATAAGAACAATGCCCAGGTCATTAAGGCCAAAGTGCCATTGAGCGAAATGTTCGGATATGTAACACAACTTCGTTCGCTGAGTTCTGGTCGTGCGACCTCGACGATGGAATTTTCGCATTATTCTCCCGCGCCGGCAAATATCGCTGAAGAAGTGATCGCAAAAGTACGTGGAAAGGTCAATGCCTGACAATTAAGAACGCAACTCTACATTTGACCCTGCCGGTTAGGCAGGGTTTTTGTTTTTTCAAGATGGTTCAATTATTTGAAAGTATGAATTAAACTTTTTTTTGTTTTTCAATCAAAGTGGTTATTAAAAACTCAACATTTATGAAAAAACATTTAGCGCGCATTGCAATCTTTTCTGCAATCATTTTTGCTTATTCAGTTCACGCATCTGCACAGATTTATGTAAATGTCAGGCCGGCGCCGCCAGTCATTGTCAGGTCAGCGCCTCCAACCCCAGACCATGTTTGGATTGGTGAAGAATGGGAGGCGCGTGATGGGGTCTATGTTCATACGGGCGGTCATTGGGCGATGCCTCCTCATCGCGGATTCATCTGGATCGGGGGACACTGGTCCCGGCGGCGCGGTGGATGGTATTGGATCCCTGGTCATTGGCGGCACAGATAACACTTGAGTTTTCAGTATCAGGAAAGGCGCAATCGCGCCTTTTTATTTTAATGGGGGTTCCCTTTTGGTCTGAAATCACTACATTTCGCATCTAAATATTTTCGGTATGTCCTTGACAGGAAAAATTGGTACTTGTCTGACTCTTTTGTACTTTTTGCTTGGCTCGCATTTTTTAAGCATTGCGCAATTTGGAAACAAAATCAATTGGACGGAAGATGGAAATGGTTATTTCCGGATTCGATCAGGTGATCTGGTTAAAGTTAGCCTTCCCGAAGGCAAGGAAACCGTCGTGATCCAATCGCAAAAGCTGGTTCGCCTGGACGGCCGGCCCATCCACATAGAAAACTTCCAATTGACGGAAGACTTTCGGAAAATCCTGATATACTCCGATTCACGAAAGGTCTGGCGTTATAATACAAGAGGTAATTACTGGGTATTCAACCTGCAATCAAATAACCTGGTTCAGCTGGGGAAAAACTTGCCCACATCGTCGCTTATGTTCGCCAAGTTTTCGCCCGACGGTTCCAAAGTGGCCTACGTCTCTGAGCATAACATTTACGTGGAGGATCTTTCGACCGGAAACGTCGCGCAACTCACCGGCGATGGAACTAGAAAATTAATCAACGGAACATTTGACTGGGTATATGAAGAGGAATTTGACTGTCGCGATGGTTTTAGGTGGAGTCCCGACAGCAGGAAAATTGCCTACTGGCAAATCGATGCAAAAAATACAAGGGATTATCTCATGCTTAATACAACTGATTCAGTTTATTCCCACCTGATTCCAGTTGAATATCCTGTCGCCGGGCAATCGCCATCTCCCTTTAAGATCGGCGTAGTTGACATCTCCACGACTTCAAAGACATGGATGAATATTCCAACAGACCCCGAATGGCAGAGTTATGTTCCCCGAATGGAATGGGCGGCCAACAGTGAGGAACTCATTATTCAGCATTTGAACAGGAAACAAAACCAAAGCGACTTGATGGTTTGTAATGTGACAACTGGTGATGCAAAGAGAATATACACAGAACAGGACTCCGCGTGGATTGATATTTTACCAGAATGGGATGCTGATTACAAGATGGGTGGGTGGGACTGGTTGAACCATGGACAGGAATTCTTATGGGCTAGTGAAAAGGACGGCTGGCGACATCTCTACAAGATAAGTAGGGACGGAAAGAAGGAAAACCTGGTCACTTCCGGCATGTTTGATGTCATGAAAATTAGCCATATCGACGAAAAAGGAGGATATGTATATTACATGGCATCGCCTGACAATGCCACTCAGGCCTATTTGTATCGCTCTTTGCTGAATGGCAAAGGCAAACCAGAACGGTTATCCCCGATCAATCAAATCGGCACGCACAGCTATATCATTTCTTCGAGCGGAAAATTTTCGTTCCACAGTTTTTCAAATTATTACACGCCTGGAGCAGCGGAGTGGATATCCCTGCCAGATCACTCAGCGGTTGCGGGGCATAACGTATATAACGCAATTCAAAACAGCGATTCGACAAAATCAAACATCTCGTTTTTCAAACTGAAAACAGTTGACGGTGTTGAAATGGACGGCTGGATGGCAAAGCCTTTAAATTTTGACG
>JAJPJP010000127.1 GCA_021324175.1 Chitinophagia bacterium | reverse complement strand
TTCCTGCACGGCGGCCTGGAAAGGGGAAGAGATAATGAAGCGCAACTGGTGAACGGCGGCGAGCTATTTTTGAAAGAAAACGTACGCAGCCAATTCCCGGCGCTCGTGATTTTTCCTCAGTGCCCCGCGGATAGTTTTTGGAACCGGTTTACGATAAGGATGGATACCGCGACGGCGCTGCCCCCCAGTGATCCTAGGATAAGCCTGATAATCTTCGCTTTAGTATTGGATTTTTCTGAAGGCTACTGATAAATTCCAGATACTTTTCCCGCCTTAAATGAAATTATTTGCGTGATTTATCGTTTTTTTTAGGAAGAATAAATGGTGAGCCAGCTCGTTGTCGGTCTCAAAAAAACCATTATTTTCATGTGCCATTAAACCCTGATCGATCGTATGAAGCTGCTTAAAACCTCTACGCCGCTTATTATTTTTTTGTTCCCGTTTTGCTCATTTTGCCAACGAGCTAATCTTATAAACTCGGCTGAAGTAATTGAAAAAGGAAGGTCCTTATATGATTCAGGGCAATATAAAAAATCCTTAGAGCTATTCGACCAGATTTCCCGCAACGATACAAATTATGTGCGCTCCCTCTTATTGAAGGCCATTAGCTGCGAGGCAGACAGCCAATTCGACAAATCAATTCAGTATTGTCAAGAGGGTCTGGCGTTAAAGGACCAGCGCGAGTTTGAACCCGAGCTATATAATACCTACGGCAACTCTCTTAGTAAGGCTGGCAAACACGACGAAGCGTTTCAATTATTCGATTCGGCCATCACCAAATATCCAGCATATTCCTACCTGTATTTCAATAAAGGAACCATTTTTTTGAACTTGGGCAGGTTTGAAGAAGCCGAAAAGTGGTTTGAACGCACTTTATTAATTGATCCTTATATGGTAAGTGCACATTACCAGCTTGGAGTTGCCGCATTGCAGCAAGGAAAAATCATCCAGGCATTTTTGAGTTTCATAGGGTACCTGATGATATCACCCGGTGGAAAATATTCAACGCATACCGTATCATTATTGGATGCCATCGCGAAAAGCACTGACGACATAATTAAATATAAAAATACCAGGACTATTTCCCTGGACGAAAATTATCAGGCGGTCGAGGACATCCTGCTTTCGAAAATTGCACTTGATAAAGGGTATAAGCCACTTACAACGCTGGATGATCCAATTTCAAGGCAAATACAAGTCGTTTTCGAAAAACTTGAACTTGATACCTCAAATCATGATTTCTGGATTCAATATTATTTGCCACTTTTCAAACAGGCATTTACAAATGGCGAATTTGAAGTCTTCATTAATTATACTTTTTCTAATGTCAATTTGCCTATAATCAAGGAATACAATAAAAAGAACAAAAAAAGCGTGGAGGCTTTCGTGAACAAAGCGGCTGCTTATTTCAATTTGATTCGCGCGACTCGCGAGCTTTCGTATAATCAGCGCGATAAGATAGCTATTAGGTACAACTTCGATGCAGGCGGCCTCAATGGTAAAGGCACTCTTTCCAACAATGGGAAAACCCTAATCGGACTTTGGCAATTTTATTTTTCGCCTGGAAATTTAAAAAGTGTGGGTCAATTTGACGAGACCGGAGAACGCGTTGGCGACTGGAGTTTTTATCATTTTTCCGGCAAATTGTCTGCGCAGGAACATTATGTTCATGGCAACCTTGAAGGAGTGCAGCGAAATTATTTTGAAAATGGCCTGTTGTCGTCCGAAGAAAATTATGTACATGGCCAACATGATGGACTTTCACATACTTATTATTATACGGGAACAGGCAGGGAAGAGATCAATTATAAGCAGGGCAAGCTAAATGGTGAAGACAGGCAATATTATTCGAACGGCTCTATTTTATCAGTGAATAATTATGAAGCTGGTATGTTAAATGGATTGTCTGAGTCATATTATAGAAGCGGACAACTGAAAGAGGAGCAAACGTATGCCTATGGAAAGCTCGAAGGGCCTTATCAATTTTTTTATGAGAACGGCCAGATCAATTCGCAGGGCAGGTTTAAAAAGGACAAAGCGGATGGCGATTGGAAGTACTACGACGATAATGGCAAGATAAGGGAAAAGGCAAATTACATCGGCGACCAGAATGATGGTTCAGTGGAACAATATTATGCCAACGGACAAATGGCGGACAACTACTTGATAAAAAGGGGTAAGATTACCGGAGACGTCGTCAACTATGATGATGATGGAAAGCTTTATTCGAAATATTCTTATGCTAACGGAATTATACAAGCTGCCCAATATTTCGACAAATTTGGGAAATTGCTCAGTTCATCGGAGCAGAGGAATGATGTCATCGATATACACATCTTTAATCCGGAAGGATTTTTGATTGGACATCAACGACTTAATAAATATGGAAACGGCGAGGGACCCGATACAGTTTTTTTCCCCTCCGGTAAAATCAGTCAAATCAACGAATATAAAAACGGTGAACTCAATGGTCCTTCTATTTCCTATTACCTAAATGGAAATAAGAAATCAGAAGTAGTTATGGCTGATGGAAAGGCAAATGGATATTATAAAGGTTATTATTTGAGTGGCCAGGTTCAATCCGAAGGTTGGTATGTAGATGGTGTGTTGCAAGGCGATTGGTACACCTATGATGAAATTGGCAGATTGACAATAAAAGACCATTACCTAAATGGAGATCTTTCCGGATATAAAGAGGAATATTATGAAAACGGCAAAAAATCATTTGAGGGAAAATATCATGGTGGGTGGCTGGAGGAGATCACACAGTTTGATACACTGGGCAACATTTTGATAAAAGATTCTTTCCCCAGATCTACAGGAAAATTTGTCATGGTCCACCCAAACGGGAATAAAATGGTCGATGCAAATTACATTCGCGGTGATTTTGATGGAGCGTATAAGGTTTATTACTATGATGGGTCGCTTGCCAGCGTCACTTATTATAAAAAGGGGTTAAAAGACAGCGTTTTCACCAGCTTTTATTGGGGAGGCGCCAAAGCGTCTGAAGGTTCATACAAGTATGATCAGAAAAATGGTACATGGAGGGCATATGAAGAAAATGGTGCGATAGCTGATATTTCTGAGTATGCGGGAGACGTACTTAACGGCGACTACAAGAGGTACAATTCCGATCACTCCCTGGATTTTGAAGCGCCTTACAAGGACGATCATCGAGATGGTATCGCTTCCAAATTTGAGGCAAATAATGGGATCAGCTACCAGGTTTTGTATAAGGATGATAATGCTGTTGCCTATACCTATCGTGGGGGTGACGGGAAAATTTTACCCTTTATTTCGCTGACCGGGGACAACGCCACATTTTCAAGTCACTTTCCTAACGGAAAAATTTCCCGGAGTTGCAGATTTAGCTTCGGAAAGGCAAATGGCCCGGACACTCTCTATTATTCAAACGGTCAAATACTTTCGGTAAACACAGATCTCTTTGGAACTTACGATGGACTTTACCAGGAGTTTTATGAGAATGGGAAAGCGAAATTGCTCTACAATTACCAATTTGGCAAACTAAATGGCCTTTGCAAGACTTTTCATCAAAATGGAACGATTGAGAAAGAAGTGAACTATGTAAATGGACAGGTTCATGGGGCGACCAGACAATATGACCAGAAGGGAAAACTGGTGCGCACCCTGGTGTATTATTATGGATCAATAATATCCGCGAAAAATGAAAACTAATATTCCCTCTCACATATTCGCGACTTTATTGACCTTATATGTCTGTGGGGCGAAAGCGCAAAGCCTCGATGAACTCAGGAAGCAATATCCAGATGATAAGGCTATCATGTTATCGAAAACCCTTGAGTATAACATTTCGGTTAAAGACTCCCAACTCAATGTGGAAAGCAAGGAGTCGCAACAGATAGAATACCTTTCAAGCAACACAGCGGCTTTAACGAACGAGTTTGGTTTTTTTCACAGTGATTTTCAGCGCCTGGTTGCCTATGAAGCATACACGCGAACGCCAGGCAATAAAAAATTGAAAGTAAATGACTTCAAAACAAGCACTAGCAAAGAAAGTTTTGTGTTTTATGATGATCTCAAGGAAACCACATTCAATTTCCCAGCCATTGAGGCCGGAGCCATTGGCAATCTCACAGTGTCCTGGCAGAATAAAGATCCGCACCTTTTAACGCCATTTTATTTTTCGAATTATCTGCCAACATTGCGCAGCGAATTAAAAATCAACGTTTCGAAGGATGTTGCTTTGCAATATATGCTGGCGGGACTCGACACCGGCCAAATTTCCGTAAGCATAGATCGCAAGCACAACTTCAACATGTATACGTTCACGTGCAAAAATTGCGCTGCAGACAGGAGATACGGAGATGCGCCTGGCCAGGCGTGGTATTCCCCCCATGTAATTTTTTATATAAAGAACTATAGGGATGAACGAGGTGATGTGGTACCTTATTTATCAACTGCAAACGATTTATACAGGTTAAATTCAGGATTTATCAGATCAATCAATCGTTCGATTGGCACTCAACTAAGACACGTCGTGGATTCTTTAACGGCTGATGAGCCTAACCTGGAAAACCGGGCGAGAAAAATCTATTCATGGGTTCAACACCAGATAAAATATATTGCTTTCGAGGAAGGGATGGAAGGGTTTGTGCCCAGGGACGCAAATTTGGTTTGCAGCCGTCGATTTGGCGATTGCAAGGACATGGCCAGCATCCTGACCCTGATGCTGAATACCGCCGGAATTCCCGCTCACTTTACGTGGGTAGGAACCCGTGACTTGCCTTACAAATTCAGCCAGCTTCCCTTACCGATAGTAAGCAACCATATGATCTGTACCATCGAGCTAAATGGACAATACATTTTCCTGGACGGAACTGACCCGACCTGTGTATTTGGGTTTCCCTCCCATGCGATACAGGGCAAAGAAGCCATGGTGTCCTTTTCTGACAGCTTGTTCAGAATTCTTACGGTGCCCGAAGTGGAAAAAAATAAGAATGAGTTGGTGGACAGTACCTGGTTGGAATTGGATGAAAAGAATATCAAAGGAGTCGTCAAAAAGGATTTTACCGGTTATTTGGCGATGCGCATGTACGGTACACTGATGTATTCAAACGAGAAAACCTTGCGGGACGAAATGAAAGATGAATTTGCAAGGGGGTCGAATAAATTTCAGCTTGATACTTTTGAAGTGAAAAAGGAGACTAATAACAGTGTCGAATTAAATGCGAGGTTTACTTTACCGGATTATGCAAAAAAGATAGGAGATGAGTACTATGTGAATCTAAACCTGTTTAAGTTTTATGTGGGCGACGAAATCGATTTCCCCAAGCGGAAAATGCCTATCGAATACGACTTCAAAGACCGGAAAAAGTATGTAATCTTATTAAAGATTCCCGAGGGATTCAAGGTCAGCTACCTGCCGCAAAGCAAAACTTATCAAAATGACGTGTGGGGTTTCACGTTGACATATGGTAAGAGAGAAAATTGGGTCATCTTGACTCAAGAGTTTGACGACAATAGCCTGTTACTTACCGCCGATAAATTTGAGCTTTGGAATAAGACGCTTGAAAATCTTTTCCCTCTCTATAAGGAGTCACTAAGTCTTGCAAAAATTCAATAGAATGCGCTTACTAACCTTATCCGTAATCCTGGGCTTATCGTTGTATCAGAATGCATCTGGCCAGCCGGGTAAAATAGAAAATGAAACCTGGCAACAAAAACCGGCTTTGCATTCAATGAGTGGCGTCTATAGTAAGGAGTCTGCAGTGATCGTCTACGATAAAAGGCGTTTTGAATATATCGACAATTCAAATACTGATGTAGCCGAATACTATACTTTGCATCGAATCATTCACCTGAATGACGACCAGGGAATCAACTCATTTAATAAGATCTATCTTGGCATCGACGAAAATTCGGATATAGTTGAAGTCAAGGCCCGCACCATTCTTCCCGATGGAAGAATCATTGAATTAAATAAGGGCAACATTAAAGATTTAACAGAGGATGATGGGAAGGTATATAAAATATTTGCGCTGGAGGGCCTGGAAAAGGGATGCGAAATTGAATATTTATATACATACAAAACGCCAACCTCGTATTTCGGAAGAGAAGTCCTTCAAAGCGAATATTCTGTTTTAGAAAGCAGGGTCGAAATTATCACACCCCAGAGGCTTTTATTTGAGGTCAAGCCATACAATACGCTCGCAGGCGTAACTGATACGATATTGAACAATAAAAGAATATTTTCTTGCAATATCAACGATATCGCTGGTTTAAATGAAGAAAAATATTCGAATTATACAGCCAACCTGGATCGTGTTGAATTCCGTCTTTCGTACAACAATGCTGTGCAAAAAGGCGTGCGATTGTTTACCTGGAACGAATTGGCGAAGAAAATTTATGAGGAATATGCGGATTTGTCCGAGAAAGAGTCAAAAAAAGTGACTTCTTTGGCACAAAGCAATGGTTGGAACAGCTTGAAGGATGAAGTGGCAAAAGTCATCGCGGTCGAAAATTACCTGAAGAAAAATGTTGCATATGATGAGCAGATTTCCGGGGAGGGTAATACCATCGAGAAGATAATGCAAAACAAAATGGCCGGGACAATCGGAATTATGCGGCTGTATACTTGCATATATCAGCAGCTGGGCATCAAATATCAGATTGTGTTAACCGGGGACCGGGCAAAGTTTATCATAGACAAGTCTTTTGAAAATTGGGACAATTGCAATTATCCCATTATCTATTTCCCGTCTGAGCATAAGTTCCTTGCGCCTACCAGGCCGGATCTCCGATACCCTTTTATTTTGCCTTCTTGGGGGGCTACCAACGGCCTTTTTTGCAAGGTAACAACCATCGGAACATTGACAACTGCTATAGGCGAGATAAAACCCGTCGAACTCGAAGATTACCAAAAATCGTTTGCTAACATTGAATCGAAAATCCAGTTCAATCAAACGCTGGATTCTCTCAAGGTTGACGCCAAACACATTTTTGGAGGATACAATGCCATTGGATACCGGGATATTTTTAATTTCGCCAGCTCGGACCAAAGACTTGCGGAATCCAAGGACCTGGCAAAAGCGGTGTCAGGTTCCGAGCATATTATTTTCTCTGAGTTGAAGAACCAAGAATTGGATGGAAGCAATTCAAATCCGTTCATTTTTCATTCAATCACCACCTCGGGCGAGCTGATCGAAACAGCAGGGAACAAGTTGTTGGTAAAAATCGGTCTTGCTATTGGACCGCAGACTGAAATGTATCAGGAAAAACCGAGGAAGCAACCTGTTAGCATGGAATTCCCGCATGTTGAAGAGCGCACGATAGATCTGCTTATTCCTGATGGTTACATAGTCAAAAATCTCAATGATCTTAAAATAGGGCAGGTGTACAAAGAAAATGGTGAAGAAACAATGGGATTTGTTTCTGATTATACCTTAAGCGGGAATGACCTGTCTATACATATAATGGAAAAATACTGCAAGCCAGAATACGCTATTGGCCAGTTCGAAGATTTCAAACGGATCATTAACGCATCAGCCGATTTCAACAAAGTCGTTTTGATATTAGAGAAGAAATAGCTTCGAAATTTGTCGTTGATTCGGGATCGATGTCCTCCGCAGTCCAAAATTTGCAAATTCGGATGAAAGTTTGCTCTGCGACGGGGGCCAAGCTTGATATCGTTGAGTCCTTTGGCAGGAACGGCAATAGGGGAGGATCGGAGCAGGTCCGGCCGCGGCGGTGGGAGGAGTTTCGGTCGGGGTCGGTGCCTCGGTGACAAATGCCGCCAAATGGATTTGGAACCATTCCTTTGATAAATAGTCCGGTAGAATGAGAAAATTGAAACCCATTTCAATAATTTTAATCGCTTCCTTGCTATGCTTCGTCGTGGTTGTTATCTTAGAATTCGTATTTAAGAAAATTGTGGAAAAAGACAATAATGTTCAAGCCGATGTCTTGTTAATTGATACGATTATTCCCACGGTCATTTTTGCGGTGGTAATGCTATTATTTTTCAGGCGTAGGTTAAGAAAAAGTAAATAGCCAAACTGCGGTTTTTTAGCTGGCAGATGTTCGATTTTTTATAGATTGAATCGAACCTTGTTCTACCATGTGAAAAGCCTTTCCGACGTCCCACCAAGACTAGGATCCCGGCCCAATTAGAGTTATTCTATAAACCACGCGAGCTAAATATTTTTCCTTTCCAGGTTATGTGCGTCACATCTCCATCTTGTGTTCGAATGACAAAGCGAACATTATAGGATTCATACTCATTCTTGTCTTGCAAAGCACCTTTGATGACCAGGGCTATTTGCCTCGCTAAAGCCACCATTTGATCTTTGTCTGAAGGAATATTCTTTCCATTAGTAATTTCAATTTCCAGCACCGAAATTGTATCTCTAGCCCTGTCGATTTCTTTTCCTGTAACGTTTATGCCTTGGCAGAAAACCAACCTGTTTAAAGCCATTTTTATACTGTCTGTGTTTCGGTCAAAGATGGGAGGTTTTTCCTTGGTGGTTGTGATTTTGCAGCCGATCACGAAGACAGCCATAATTACGGGGAAAATCAATAATCTATTCACGGTAAAGTCAATTGTAGGGTATGCCCTTTTTTTAGTTGACAATTTTTGCAT
>JAJPJP010000145.1 GCA_021324175.1 Chitinophagia bacterium | reverse complement strand
TGCTGTAAAAATTTGATACCGGCAATCGCGAACAGCAGGTCAATAGCGTCCCTGGTGTCTTCTTTGAGTGGCGGGGAGATTCTGGTGAAACATCTGGCTGATGTGAAATGATTGCAGAATGAATGGTAATTCACGACATCCCCTTACTGCTTACACGGTTACCCGACCAACAAATACACAATATGATGTTTCAAAGTCAATATTCCGAACAAAATGATTTTACAGGGCCATTATTACGTACATTCAATAGCCAGCGGGACGAAGACTGGCCAACACCGAAAAACGCCTTCTCATGAAAAAGCTAACCATCTTAGCCTTCCTTTCCGTTATTCTTATTAATGCCATTTATTCCCAGGGTTGTGTTGCTATTCGCAATCTCGCGGGCTTTGGCCAGTTTGCACAACTGGGATATGGACAATCAAGCGACAAATGGGCACTCGATATCAATAACCGATATTTTCAGGCAAGCCAGGTATACTCTCTTAAAAACCCACAGCCATGGGACGGATTAACTATTCATGAATTCACTACGAATTTTGAGGTGAGCAGAATCCCGGAAAAGGGTTGGACCATCGCCCTGGATGTTCCGGTATCAACCAATAGCATCTCCAGTATAATCGAGCATCGCTCGGGCTTCAGGCACACGACTTCTGCTTATGGACTCGGTGATATTCGCTTCACGGTGTATAAGTGGTTATTTCATGGCGACAACGCGCAACGAGGCAACATACAAGTAGGCGCAGGTATTAAATTTCCTACAGGCAATGATCACGTGGAGGATTATTTCTATGACGATCCCACCAATCCCTCAGCCAGAGTGTTAGCGCCTGTCAATGTCGCTATTCAGCTGGGAGACGGGGGAACGGGGTTTACCACGGAGATCAATGGGTTTTATATTTTCAACAAAACGATTAGCATATACGGAGATTTTTTTTATCTGATCAATCCGCTTGATCAAAATAATGTGCCCAGCCTGCCCCCGGGGTTTCCAGCAAGTGTGGTAAAACTTTTTGACACATTAGGCACCAATGTAAACAGCGTGCCGGATGCATATACCATCAGGGGGGGCATCGACTTTACGTATAATAAATTCGTCGGATCATTCGGTTTTCGGTATGAAGGGATTCCCGGGCACGATCTTATTGGGAAAAGCGATGGTTTGCGCAGACCCGGTCACATTTTTTCTGTTGAACCAGGGGTGCAATATAAATTCAAAAAATCATTTTTGTACACGTTTATCAGCGTCCCCGTCATGCGTAGTACGGTAAAAGCTCCCACGGATGCCGAGGCAAGTGCCATCACGGGAACTAATGTTACCACTACCGGCCATTACGCCAATTTTGTGGTCTTTGTTGGCTATACATTTACTTTTTGAAAGGAGAGTGTTGGATGTTCGCGACTTCAGTGTTATACTGAAGGAGAAGTAAAAGAACAATGGATTTGGATTTTAAAATAAATTCGTGAGGGTAGCTTGAGCACAAACACTTATTTCGCTGTGTTCAGGCAAGTAATCTTTGGTAAGGACTTTTCTAATTGTGGCGGGACGACCAACATTGTCCGCGAACGTGCAATAGATTGAAACCTGTTGGCGAAGCCATCTCATTGTATTAAAGCTTTGAACTCAATTTGTATCGTATCATGAATAGAAATATGCGGCGTCACTTTTGTTGCTCGCTTTGGCGACTTCTATTCGCTTCTAAGACAGTTCACCGGATTACTGGTAGCAGCCCTTATCGCCCTTGCGCTGATGGTAATTACCGCAATCGCGATTGCTAGGAATGCCGATATGGCAAATACCCACCAATGAATTTCCATCCGGTATGCAAAATCAGCAAGCCATTTATTCACCATTATCCATCCAATCGGCGTAGCGATAATTATAGACAGTGTTACCAATTGCAGGAATTCCCTGGCAACTAATGCAGTGATGCCGACAGCAGATGCGCCGAGCACTCTCCGGACGCCAATCTCCTTGGTCCGTTTGTTTACAGCGACAATGACCAGTCCAAATAAGCCTAGACAGGAAATAAAAATCGTCAGTATGGAAAAAACAATTGAAAGGTTTCCGAGACGCTGCTCCGCCCGGTACTGCTTGTTATAGTCCTCATCCACGAAGAAATATTCGAAAGGATGGTCCGGTAAAATGCTTTTCCAGGTCTGTTGCATCGACTTAACGATTTGGCGCACGTCTGAGACATTAAGCCTGGCCGACAAAAACCCGTACCAGCCACTTTGGGGTGGCATGATCTGCATGACCATCGGGGGCACTTTCTGTTGGAGGGAATTAAAGTGAAAATCTTTGACAACCCCGATGACCTTACCTTTTTTGCCGAGGCCCCATTCGAACTTTTTTCCGACGGCATATCCAGGGCTAGGCCACCCGATATCGCGAACAGCGGCTTCATTCAGCAGAAAGGCGGAAGAATCGGTTGGAAAATCCCGATTAAACGGCCTGCCCGCAGCCATGCTGATCTGATAAACATTGATGAAATCAAAATCAACTACCAGATTGTTCATCGTAAGCAGATGGTCCCGCGATCCTCCTTCAGGCAACACGATGTTGTTGGCCAATACCCTGCCAGGAGTAAAGGCTGAGGCGGTCACCATACTAACGCCGGCATTTTTTTCAAATTCTTTTTTCAGGATCAGGAGCTTGTTGGACTCGTCCTGCGTGCGCATTGGAATAGCAATGACCTGCTCTTTGGTAAACCCCAAGTCTTTTTTTTGCATATAGCGCAGCTGCTGGAAGGCGACGATCGTAGCGATAATGAGTATTACCGATAGGGTGAACTGAAAGACAACGAGCATTTTCCGGAGCGAAAAAAGATTGCTTTTTTTTGATACTCCTTGCTTCAATGCGATCACCGGCTTAAGCCGGGAGAGATATAGTGCCGGGTAAATGCCGGCTACAATGCCAAGCAATGTGGCAAACCCTATCAGCGGGCAAATGAGCCACCAGGAAAATTCCGACAGCATGGAAATCTGTGTACTTGCCAATTGATTGAACAGCGGCATACAGAGCAATGCCGCACCGAATGAAAAGATCAACGCGATGCAGGCGATCAATACCGATTCGGCAAGGAACTGCCCCATCAACTGAGCCAACATAGCACCAGCCACTTTCCTGACGCCGATCTCCTTGGCACGCTTAAAGGAATTTGCTGTGGTAAGATTTATATAATTTATACAGGCGATCACCAATAAGAAAATGCTGATAGCGATGAATATCCGTAGAGCCACGAGGCTACCATTTGATTCAATCTCATCATAGAGGTGTGAGTTCAAGTGAATGCCGGTCAGCGGTTGCAGGAAATGCAATCCCTCAAATCCTAGCGCCCGGTTATTTGCGCCATTGTACTTATCCATGATATGGACCAATTTCGGAGCCACTGTAGCAGCGGCAAATTTGTCATGAAGCAACACATAAGTATAAAAATCGTCGTCCCACCAGGCACTAACGTCGTCAATATTGGCCGCTTCCAGTACGCGGAAAGAGCAAACCAACTCAAAATGAAAATGGCTGGTCGCCGGCAAATCCGGCGCAACTCCGGTGACGATCAGCGGTATGGAATCACTGCAGGTAATGATTTTCCCGAGCGGATCCATTTCCCCAAAAATTTTTTTTGCCATGGTTTCCGTAATGACAACAGAATTGCCTCCGTCAAGCGCAGTGTGTGGGTTCCCTTCCAGAAGGGAAAGCCCAAAGACATCAAAAAAACTGGAGTCCGCAAACAAGAACTTATTACTAAAAAAATGATTTTGTTGGTACCCGATCATGGCCGCATAAGGTTCAAACCTCACCGACTTTTCAACTTCCGGAAAATCCTTGACGAGTACGGGCCCCAACGGCCCGGCCGTCACGGCGAATTTTTTATCGGGCTGACCTTTGGCCTGCAGTGTAAGAGCTACCCGGTATACCCTGTCTGCATTCAAGCCTGTCCTGTCATAACTCAATTCGTTCTTCACCCAGATAAAGATGACCAGAGATGCTGTAAAACTGATGGCCAGTCCCCCCAAGTTCAGCAAGGTAAATGTCTTGTTGTTACGCAGGTTTCTCCAGGCGAAGGCGAAATGATTTTTAAGCATATACCAAATGAATTGCTATGACCAAATTAAGGATGCGCCTTTCTGGAAAATGTTGCATGCTAGGAATTGCTCAGGCATGTCATCACAGCCGACGCCCCTGACAGTCCTAAATGCACTGAAGCATGTCCTTAACGGATACCCAGGCGGTTGCGTAAAGCTTCGCGATAGGTGCTCCCAATCGGTATCTTTTCGTTGTTAATGGTCAGTTGATGAACTTCGATGGTAACAATGTGCTTGACCGCTACCACATAGGACTTGTGGACCCGGATAAACTCGCCGGATGGCACCAAATGAAAAACGTCAACCATATTTTCCCGGATGATGATTTTCTTGTCCTTCAGGTGAACGTTTAAATAATTGCCTTGCTTTTCCAGGTAAAGGATGTCTCTCAACTTGACCTGGTAGGTCTGGAGACCGCTTTTGATAAAAATAACCGGATCGTCATTGCTTTGAATGGAATTGTTCCTCGTGGCAATTGCCGTGAGGGCCTTTCTTATCGAAGTGAGGAAGCGCTCGAAGGTTATCGGCTTTAAGAGGTAATCCACCGCATTGAGGTTGTAACTTTCGACCGCGTAATGGCTGTAAGCCGTAGTAAAGATGATCATCGGTGCCGGACTTATTGATTTTGCCAGTTGTACACCGCTTATTTCAGGCATATTGATGTCCAGAAAAACCAGGTCAATTTTTTCCGTACTCAGGTATTCAATCGCCTTGATCGACTCACGAAAGACCCCCTTCAATTCCACCAGCCCGGTTTTGGCGCAATAGCGCTCAATCACCTCCAGAGCCATGGGCTCATCGTCAATGGCGATACAGGTCATCAAGAAAGATCAATTTGAAGGTTTACCATATATTTTCCATCTTCCCGCTGCGTCCGCAGTTGATGTCTCCGGGGATAAAGCAGTTCGAGCCTCCGCCGTACATTGTCGAGGCCAATGCCTCCCTGTTCTCCCTCCAGCTTCCTAATTCCGCTGTAGTCGGTGTTTTCACAGGAAAATTCCAATTTATTCTGCTCGACGCAAACAGAAAATACCATCCTCGATTCTTGCCCGATGGCAACGCCATGCTTAAAGGCATTTTCCAGAAAAGGGAGCAGGAGCATCGGTGCGATGCGTGAGCCTGCAATCTCGGATTCTTCGGGACGATTGAACGAGACCGAAACCTCTCCGGGTGCATAACGAAGCCTGCTCAGTGCAATGCAACCTTCCAGGTATTCGATCTCTTCCCCGAGGGGAACCTGGTCGGTATTGCTTTCATAGATCATGTAGCGCATCATGCCGGACAATTTGGAGAGACCTTCCGCGAGTTCGTCATTCCCTTTTCTTTGTGCCAACGAAAACAAATTATTGACTATGTTAAATAAAAAATGCGGGTTGACCTGCGCGCGCAGGAACTTGAGCTCGGTGCTCAGCTGGTGGGCCTCGATCTGGCTTCGGAGCAGATCGTTCCGTATCCATTCCCCGATGAAGAAATAAGCGATGGCAATCCCGAGCACCGAAAGAAAAATCAAAAAAACAACCAACTGCATGCGCAACCAGCTCTCGGGTGTAGACAACAAGCCCGGAGGAGAAGGGGCACCCGAGGGGATAAGAGACAAATCCGGGGAGACGTTACCGAAATAGCTGAGGAATTGCCGGATGATAAGGAAGTCAATCAAAAAGACAAGCAGGAACCACCCGGCAATGACACCCATCCGCCCGAAATTGTTTTTATACCTGATCGCCTTTTTTAAAAGCCAGAATATATTGCTGTAAAATAACAGCGCGAGGAAGCCCAGCAGTATCCCTGTATAAGGGAAGGCACCCCTGACGTCAATCCGCTGCGTGTGGCTTCCATTACGATAGAATTGTATCCTGAACGAAGCGGAGGTAAGCTCTCTTGTTACAAAATAAACGCCTAACCAAAACAATACGTGGATCAGAAATTCCAGGACATATTTTGTTTTTAATCGATGCATCTCCGCGCAAAGTTAAAATAACTGGTATCCCCCGGTAAGGTTTGTGTTCAAAACCTCCTGGAGCAGCAGAAACACTTGTTTTTTGAGATCCTGCCCATTTGCGGATCGGGGAATAACATGGATCGGCGCGTTAGCATCAGAAAAAAAATTGTTCGTCACAATGCTTTTGTAGCCAGAAAGCGAGGCTATAACATTGCACAAATGTTTATTCATATGAAATGGCTAATTCTATCGGGCCTGGAGCTGATGACATGGGCTCCATGCGCCAACGCACAACAGACCGACACGGCGCAGGTACTTGTGCATTATAAATTCCTTCATGTTCGCGACACCACCAACAGGGCGAACCCATATACCGAGAACATGGTCTTATTTGTCGGGAAAACGGCCAGTGTTTACAGGAGTTATGACAAACAGTTGCAAGACGCCCTTTTCAAAAAACAAATGCAGGATCAGGTGGCCAACAGCGCAGGAAGTCCTATCAAGTTCAACCGGCGGTTCGCAGGCACACCAACGGAATATTTCCAGTT
>JAJPJP010000427.1 GCA_021324175.1 Chitinophagia bacterium | reverse complement strand
TTTTTTTTCGACTCCGATAATCCGTTCATGGCTTCACAATTTTCCCTCTGCAAATAGTTGTCTCAACTTTTTCTTGTCGAATTTTCCGACGCTTGTTTTTGGAATTTCCCCTACAAAAACAAATTTATCAGGGAGCTGATATTTGGCAAAGCTTCCTGACAGAAAAACCCGGAGCTCATGTGCCGAGACGGGCTCGTTCTGATCACGCAAGACCACAGCTGCCAATGGCCTCTCCGACCACACTTCATCGGGGATGGCAATTACAGCCGCTTCCCTGATCAGCGGATGCGCCATGATGGTTACTTCAAGGCTGACACTCGAAATCCACTCGCCTCCGCTTTTGATCAGGTCCTTCGCCCGGTCAGTAATTTGAAGATATCCTTCGGGGTTAATGGTTCCGACATCCCCGGTCTTAAACCAGCCATCCGCGCTAAAATTCTCGCGGCTGCTCGTCTTAAAATAAGAATTAATGATCCAGGCTCCCCTGATTTCAATTTCACCCACTGTCTTGCCATCCCGGGGAGCGATTTCTCCCTTTTCCGTGACGATCCTGAGTTCGGTCAAGGGAGGTTTTTGTCCCTGCAATGATTGTATCCTGAGCTTTTCTTCGGCAGACAATTTTTCATGTTCAGGCTGGAGCCTGCAAACTGCCCCCAACGGCGAAGTCTCCGTCATTCCCCAGGCATGGATGACCGTTATACCGAATTCTTTTTCAAAATTTTCGATGAGGTTCGGCGGCACAGCAGCCCCGCCGACCAGGAATTCTTTGAGCGGAAGGGTTTTGATATTGTTTTTCCTGAGCATCGAATATACATTTTGCCAGATGGTCGGTACGCCGCCCGCCTTGTTGATATTTTCCCGGATGATCATGTTGATCAGTGGCTCAGCCTGCAAAAGGCACGAAGGCATGACCATGGTGGACCCTGCCAGTATTGCCGCGTAAGGAAGACCCCAGGCCATCACGTGAAATTGTGGAACAATAACCAGAACCCGGTCGGCGGAAGAAATGCCGCAGCAATTTGGCAACCCGGCTATGATTGCATGCAGGCAGGTTGATCGATGCGAATATAAAACGCCCTTGGGCAAGCCTGTCGTTCCGCTGGTGTAACACATGCCGCAGGCTTCGTTTTCCCCGACACTTTCCCACGCGAGATCCTCCGGGCTGTCACGGATCAGGTCTTCGTAATAAATAACATTCGGCAAGGTGGTGGCAAAGTTTTCCGGCGCTCCCATGATAATATAAGACCGGACTGTCGCCAGCTTGGTGGCAATGGGTTCCAGCAGCTGGACAAGGTTGGCGTCAATAAATATGCACGCATCCTCGGCATTGTTGATGATAAATTCAGTCTGCGAAGATGCCAGCCTGATATTGATCGTGTGGCAAATCGCCCCGGCGCCCGGAACGCCAAAATAGAGCTCCAGATGCATGTAATGGTTCCACGCAAACGTGCCTACGAAATCACCGCGCCTGACGCCAAGCTTATGGACCAAGGCGTGTGATAGTCTTTTGCTCCGCCTGTAGAGGTCCGCAATCGTATAGCGATGGATGCTGCCATCCGGCATATAGGTGATGACTTCCTTTTTAGGGAACGTGGCATAACCGTGATCAATAATCGTAGAAATCGTCAGCGGGTAGTCCATCATTTGGCCAAACATGGAAGTATTTTTTTGTTCTGAATCCGGGCGTTAAGTTAAGGCAAGGAGCCGTCACCATTGTATATGTCAGCGCTAAAATATTTTTGGAGGATTCTGTCCAGGGCCGTCGCTGACAATGGCTTTATTTGAAATTCGTTGATTTCCGGGGTCCTGTCGGCCAGCGCCTTGTCAATATGGCTCATCGAGGTCGTGAGCAACACAATGATCGGCCTGTTTCCATCAGGATGCATCATTTTGCGGTATTCGCTGACAAATTCCCATCCATTCATCTTAGGCATATTGGTATCTAAAAAGATCAGGTCGGGATGGCCGTTCTTCCGAATGATCTCAAGCGCCTCCAGGGCATTTTCGGCAATGATGATTTTTTCTACCCGCCCGGACTGGTCAATGGTCATTTTGTGAAAAAAATTGTCGTCTTCATCATCATCGATAATCAATACGGATCTGACCATGGTACTCATGCGCGAATGTTTTTTGGCAGCGTAAAATAAAAGGTGCTTCCCTTGCCGGGCTCAGAGTCGACACGAATGGTACCATGATGGAGTTCCACGATCTTTTTACATTGGGCAAGGCCGATCCCTGTTCCAGGGTAATCCTTGTAGGAATGGAGTTTCTGAAAAATCACGAATATCTTGTCGAAATATTTTTTTTCAATGCCAATTCCGTTATCGACGACCCGGAAAAGCCAGTTGTCCTGTTCTTCGGCAGCCGATATATTTACGCAAAGCCGGGTGTCAGGCTTCCGGAACTTGATGGCATTGCTGATCAGATTTTGAAATAGCAGGCTCAGCTCATTGTGTGCCGAAACTACCGGCAGGCTTTCCCAGGCAATTGTGGCATCACTTTCAGCTATCAGTGCCCGCATGTCGTTTGTAACTTCTTCAAGAATCGTATTGCAATTGATCAATTTTGTCTTGCTGTCATGACCGATCGTCGAGTAAGCAAGGATATCGCGGATGAGTTGCTGCATTCGCCTGATTGCCCTGCCCATGGAGTCCAGGTATTTATCCGCGGAGTCATCGAGTTTCCCCCGGTATTTATCCTGTAATAAATTCGAGTAGTTGGAGACCGTCCGCAGGGGCTCTTGCAGGTCATGCGAAGCAACCTGCGCAAACTGGCTTAGTTCATTGTTGGAAAACGTCAATTGTGCCGTCATCCGATTTACCGCAATGGCCACGCGTCCGATTTCATCTTTGGAGTACACCTTGGCACGTTCTGAGAGGTTTCCCCGGGCTATTTTGTTGGCGGCTGTAATGATGGCCTTTAATCCCATCGTAATCGAGCGTGTAATCGAAATACTAAGCATAAGTCCCGTGATCTCCACAGTTAGCGCCACGCCGAAAAGCAACGATAAGATGACGTATTCGAGCCACCTTGATCCTTCACCAAGGGTATAGGAAAAATTATCTTCGAGGCTTGTCAGCTGGATATTCAGCGGATCAATCTGGTCAAACAATTCTTTCGAATTCTGGCTGGTCAACTTCCCCGCCAAAACGCCCGCGTGAAACCGGGTACCCACCATCATCAGCCTTAAAATCATGGAATCTCCCTGGGACCAGATGGAAATCGCTTTTTTTATATAGTAAATATCGTGAAACCGACGCAACAGCTTGATCATTCCATCAATATCATCCGCATGGATCCGCCCTTCGAGGAATCCCGCACTGGCGATGGCCATATCCGGTTTGGCTTTTAAAAGCTCCAGGCGGGTTTTATGATCTCCCAGCGGCACGCCCATATATTGGATAAACCGGTCGTAATCCCGTTCATCCAGTGTTTGGGAATACTTGACCAGCTGGTAGACGCCATCTTTTTGGGCCTTTGACCAAAGTCCCTCGGCTCCTACCAATGCGCGAACTGATGAGAGCGTGTGAATCGCAAACCATAGCGTGGCGAGCTCAAACAAAATGAGAATGGCCATCGTGACAACGACAAAATACAATTTCTTACTTATAGAAATGTCCTTCAGTGAGCGCATAGGCATGCTTTGGTTCAATGAAAAGTCAAACGGTCTGGGGGTATCATCGGTCGGCCCGCCGGCCTCGGTTAGGCAACGTTGATAGTCCAACGTTTCAGAAATTTACAATTTTTGTGAGACAGGGCAAAAAATGAACCCAAAACCGGGTTTTGTATTAATGGTGGAGGACTTTTCGAAATCAGCAAATGAGAAGCGGTCAATGCCTGGGCGATTCAAGAACGGCTATAGGCTGACTCCCGTCGCTGACTTTTGCCTCAATACGCCGACATCGCCACTTTTCTGCCATCTTATATTTTTTGCAGTTAAAGACAACGTTCATTGAATCGCCCGGAATTCCCGCCCTTGCCCGGATAGAAAGTTGCGGCGGCCACGCGTCATCACAATCCGACAATCTACAAATCGGTTCCCGCTTATTCGTCAAAATCCATGGAAACCTGGATGTCTTCAGATTCGATTTTTTTCTGGGGGCTGCCATAATTGTCATCCCATCCGGGATGGATATTAATTATTTTTTGTCGCGGGTTGGCCTCAAGCATGACCTTGTTGAGGACTCCTTTATCCCAAAGGCGCGCCGGCTGCAGGTTTCCCTTCCTCAGCGATTTGATCATCATGTTAAAATCCCAAATTGGATTGGGTGGCCGTATGGCCAGCGCGTCAAGTGCGAGAGAAAGATCAAATGCCCGTGAACCGGAAAAATATTCCAATTGATAAATGGCATCGCTCATTTTTTCGGGATCGAACTGGATCCAGGAATATTGATCGCGGCCGCTTCTGCCCAAGACCAACTTATAGACCGCACGCCCACAAAGAAGATTGTAGCCCTCCTTCACCGTGATGCCTTTTCCGGCAAATGTCTTGAAATGAAAATTCCGATCCCCGACGATAAGACGGTACCCGGTAAAAAAGTAGGGACCGCCAGGAGCGGGTCTTATAAAACTAAGTACTGCCGTAACGAGGTCATCTTTGAATTTGCGGGACCAGTTTAGTTCGAAACTAATCTTATTCTGGGCCATCGAATTCCTGATTAGCGGGCTTAAGAAGCTGTCAAAACCAAGACTTTTCAGATCGTCACATACCGATTGTACATTCGTCTTGTTCATAAATTTTTGGTTTGGTTCGAATAAAATTATGTCCGAGCGCAGGCAAACCACTTATGAGTTTTGGAGAAAAACTTATGAATCTTGGAGAATTTTTTCCACCTTTCGCCGGCTTTTTCCACCGTATCTGAATTACCGTTCGAACCCGTATTGATCCAATAAAAAAAAGGAAACATGCCCGAACCGGTTCTGTATTCAATTGTTCTAGTCACATTAAAACAAAAACAGTAAACTATGAGTAAGATGAATCCAGTAGTGCATTTCGAGATGCCTGCCGAAAACAGGCAGCGAATGGCCGATTTTTACACCAATGTGTTCGGCTGGCAAGCAAAAATGTTTGGACCCGAAATGGGGAACTACGTGACGGTTGCGACAGCAGAAGCTGATGAACATGGCAGGCCTAAAATGCCTGGGGCGATCAACGGAGGGTTTTATGAAAAAAATGCGGAGATGCCCAACCCTGCTCCCTCAATTGTTATCGCTGTTGACGACATCAAGGCTTCGATGGCTACCGCCTCAGAACACGGTGCCAAAGTTTTGGGGGAACCGATGGATATTCCCGGAGTAGGAAGTTATGTTTCTTTTATTGATACTGAGGGCAACAGGGTAAGCATGCTGCAACCGAACATGGGATAATTTCCCCTTTTTTTGCCATGGATAAAGCGCATTAACGTCAGCTCGGCAAGGATGAGGCCGTCAGGGCCTCATTTTCGTTTGGCGACCTGGTCTGCACTGGGAAGATTTTTCACAAGCACAAAACCATTACAAACCCATATGGCCTTATGGTCGCGCGGTTTTCGACATTTTGCTCACTTTCACCGTCAGGCCCAGGCAGTTTTGACAAATTCGCCTCAATAGTTAGCATTTTGCAACTCAACGCCTTATTTTTACAAAATAAATGAATACGGAAGATCGTTCACAGGGTATGAGGAAAATACTGATTGTCCTGCCCCTACTATTTTGGGCCATGTTTTTGAGGAGCCAGGTCGCTCCTTCCGATCTGGGGTCGGCCTACAGGCTGGCCAGCGACACGGGAATTGTCAGCAAGGTGAGGGAACGCCTTGTACAGCTTGCACTTCAAAATCCCGGCTATGAAATTGCCGATCACTACGTGACGATTGCCGAATATAATATCCGCCTTGCAAGGACGAGCTGGCTGTCACAGATTATCCTTGCCGGAAATCTGAACGAATTCTCGATCAACCCGGCAGTTGCCAACGGCGCCTCTGTTTATTACCCGAGGTACAATTTTGGCATTGTCCTTCCATTGGACATTTTTTCAAGGACTTCCAACAATTCCAAGATAGCTTACGAGCAGTATCAGATCGCCCAGGCCGAACGAAGAGACACATTCCGATTGATTCGGGGGGATGTGCTTGAACGTTATGAGGACTTTCTTTATTCCCAGGGCAGACTGCAGTTGCAATATGAGGTTGCCAACAATGCCTATGAGGCCTATAACAAGGCTGAGGCAGATTTTAAGAATAACCTGATCAAGCTCGATCAGCTGAACTTGCTCAATTCCCGCTATATTGACGAAACGGTCAGAAAATTGGAATTTCTTCGCGATTACAATGTCTCCAAGATCTATATAGAGAAAGCCACAGGTAAACCCCTTGATGAAGTCGTTGACCAGATCAGGAATGAGAAATCGCCATGACCGGTTCTCCACCAGTTTGATGATTTGAATTTGCCTTCTCTCATTTCCTATGCGCCCATATCACTCATTAATGCGATTTGGAATAGCTTTGGCACCGAATGAGAATGTTGCTTACATTATTCGTGGTTTCAGCCGTTACGTGCACGCAAACAAGACCTTCGGCGATTGATTTAAATGACCGGCGGCTGAAACAAATACCGGACAGCGTATTTGACAATCCCGATTTGGAATTCTTAGACCTGGGAAGCAGCATTAAGTTGAAGCCGCTGGCGGCCGGCACGGCTGTGTCCCTTGACAGTAACGCAAACCATCTTTCCTTCCTGCCCGAAAAGATTGGCAATCTGAAAAATCTGAAAGCACTGATCCTTTCGGGTAACAACTTAATCCAGCTGCCCGCTTCATTTATCGAGCTTATTAACCTGGAAACCCTTGACCTGACCGCCAATCCGGATTTCGATGTGCTGAAAGAGCTCGATAAGATCAGGCAGCTGCCAAGCCTGACTCAGCTCTTGATAGCCGGCGTCAAAATGAATGCGCCGGACAGCTTTTTTATTAAACGGGCTCTCGAACCCCGAACCAAAGTTTATTTTGTTTACCAGGAATATGGTAACCGCCAGTGGTCGAAATAGGCAATCTGAGTGGTGAATGTTTTTGAAATCGATCGCGTATCTTTGTAAGGATACGAAACTCCGATTTGGTCTGAATCGTATTGATGCAGGAGCCTCCAGGATTTATTCGAGCACTATTTCAAACCTTTAATTTTTGCTGTCATGATCCCTTCCAGATTTTTATTGTCTCGCTTATTTTCAGTCAGTGTATTGCTAACCTGTTTGGGTTGGCTCACACAGGATTCATTTGGGCAGGGGACGCCCACCCAAACATTGCTTGCATTATCAAAAAGGAACCATACACTTGCGATCGTGGATCCTGTTAGTTTAAAGATACTGGCAACAGTACCGGTCGGTTCCGATCCCCATGAAGTGATTGCTTCTTCGGATGGTAAGACGGCCTGGGTATCGATCTACGGCGGAGGCAGCCTGCATGAACTCGATGCGATCGACCTGGTTGGACAAAAGCCGCTTGCCACCATCGATACCAAGCCATTTTTTGGCCCCCATGGCCTTTTTTTTGCGGGGGGCAAACTTTGGGTAAGTGTTGAAGGAACAAAAACCATAGCGCGTTTCGATCCGGAAACCGGCAAATTCGACTGGTGCCTGGGAACAGGGCAGGATAGAACGCACATGGTCTATGTCGCGCCGGATCTAAAACATATTTACACCACCAACGTTGCTTCGGGGACAGTTAGTATTATTACCGATTCCATGATGCAGCCGCCAAGAAATATGCCGGCAGGGAACCCCCCGCCCGGAAACGCACCACCGGGGAATGCGCCGCCGCCAGGTTTCGGACCGCGCCAGCAGTGGGTGCTCAACATTGTTCCCGTATCAAGGGGAGCAGAAGGATTTGACGTGTCGCCCGATGGCAGGGAACTTTGGACGGCGGCGTCAGAAGACGGGTTTATATATGTCATCAATCTCGCGGATCAAAAAGTGGTTGAAAAAATTGATGCAAAGGTTAATGGGGCAAACCGGCTAAAGTTTACACCGGATGGGAAGAAGGTTTTGATTTCCAGTTTGAGAAATGGCGACCTGACGGTTTACGACGCCTCTACACGCCGGGAGCTCAAAAAAGTAAATATAGGCCACGGCGCCGCAGGCATTCTGATGGACCCTTCGCTTCCGCGCGCTTTTGTCGCCTGCTCACCGGATAATTATATTGCCATCGTCGACCTGAATAATTTAACCGTTACCGGTCATGTCGACGTCGGCGGCGAGCCGGATGGATTGGCCTGGGCCGTCAGACCTTAGCGAATTTTAGAAAGTGTTAGCGGAGCATGAGCATGACTAATAGAACGTGTATGCCGTTATTTTAATCGCAAAGGTTCCACATCTTGTCGTGTTCGTCCAGTTAACTTTTACACGGTAGGGCGGCGAACTGTTTTTTGGAAATTGGAAAATCTGCGGGTTATCGACAGGTATATTCGCACTATACGTTGAGTCCGTAAAATGAAAGTAAAGGTCATCACAGGCACAGGGGCAATTAACAATACATGCATATTCGCAGGGATTTACTCCGCCTATGACCGCAAGGTTTTGGTAAGGAAACGAGGTGACCGTGTCATTTTTTTTGCACGCAGGCCAAAACAACAAGAAAAAAGGCACCCAAATCAAGACTTTCCTCATCATATTCATGTTGGCAACAATTAGAGGCAAATCGTTGCACGGACATGGCTTTTCTCCTTTTTATATTCATTGGTGCAGCGATCGAGCCTAATTCAGCCTCTGGTTTTCTATTGCGGGGAAGCTATTTGCTCATCGCATAGACCAATACTTTGAAGGTTCCGGGAACAACATTCCGGGTCCCTGCAACCAGGTCTGCCACGCTCAAATATATTTTGTGCGTTTTTGTATCCAGGGCCATCGTCTTCGCCCTTGTTTGGGTTGCCAGTGTTTGTACAACGGTATATTGATCGGGACCATCCTGCCTGATAATTGTAGTTGTCGCATCACCATTTGAACAGAATACAAGTTTTGTTTTTGCGTCATAGGCGACAGCATCAACTCCGGCGCCAATGGGAACTGTCGCGGTTACCTTCCCCGTTGGAATATCGATCACGCTCATGCCTTTATTTTCTCTGCAAACGGTGAAAAGTTTATGATTGATCGAGTCGATGGCCAGACCTGTCGGACCACCGCATGGAGCCAGGTCAAATGAATCGATCACAGCATTAGACCTCGTATCAATCACTTTGATTTTGTTTTTATCCTCCAGGTTGTTGTATACCTTCCCGTGGTTGTCCGAGACGGCGAATTCAGGACCCCCGCCGAGTGGAATTGCCGTAATCTCCCGCAAATCGTTCACGTCGATGACCGACACATTATTGCTCCTGCCGCAGAATACGAATACATGATTAGAATACGGGTCATAAATGATCCCATCGGGGCCCTTTGTTGTTACCGGTATCGTCGCCAGCGTTTTAAACGTGTGAATATCGAAGGCAAGCACGGCATTGGCCCTTCCGTCACTGACAAATCCTCTCCCGGCTCCTGTCGCAACGGCAATTCCGTGATTTCCCTGCATCCCTTCAATAACTGCCACGGGCTTTTCAGTTTCCAGATCAACCACGTTTACCGTGGTGCCGTGGGAAACATAGAGCTTCCGGTTTTGCTGGTCGATGAATACATAGTCATAGCCGCCGTCGCCAGGCAGCGGAATCGTCTTGTCTAAAACATACAATGGCTTGTCCTGTGCTGACCCCCTGCCCAGCGACAGGATTGCGGCCAGTGTTAAAAGGAAATACAAATACTTTTTCATAAAAAATTAAATGAGAAGTGAAGAACCCGCAAGTTATGTAGTTCTACGCTGGATTTCCGGGGAAGATTCAAATTTTTAATCACTTCTTTTGGGCGATCGACCATGGCGACGATTGGCCGGTAATTGTCAGATCTTCTTTTCAATCAGCCAATAATGCCCAAACGGGTCCCTTATTTCCCCTTGCCGGTAACCGTACTCATAATCTTTTGCCGGTTGAATTTCGATTGCCCCGGCCTTGACGGCGCGATGCATCACCGCGTGAACGTCGCCAACGAATAGACCAATGATGGTCGTCGTGCCTCCGTATTTCTCCGGAGAAAAGAAATGCGCTTTTGTTACTTCATGGAGGTGAAATATCGTTCCCTCAATCGATAACTCGGCGACATGAATGCTCCCGTCATCATTTCGAAAGCAGAGATTCTCCGTGGCTCCGAAAGCTTTTTCATAAAAGGAAATATCCCGGACACCATTGTTAATCATGAGCTGCGGGGCAAAAAATGGTTTGTCGTTTGGATCGGCCATAGATGTTAGATTAGAGAATCAAAACTAAGAAAATTGCCGCCGCGACGAAATCCATCTTGCTTAGGAATAATTTTGCCGGTCAGTGACTGGGCTTTTTTTTCTCCATTCCCGCACCGGGAAACACTTTGGTTCAAATTTTGGACTTCCGCGTTGCACCCGCTCCGCTTGCTTAGAC
>JAJPJP010000170.1 GCA_021324175.1 Chitinophagia bacterium | reverse complement strand
TACTCGGCAAAAAGCTTCATGATAGCGTTTGGCTTATCTGCCATTTACCTGGTTTTATCGTGGATCGTGGTCGGTTACAAGGCAGATCAACTCGTTCTTGTGGGCCTGTTTAATTCTATGTATTTCCTGGGTGTCACAACGAGGAAATTTATTGTGGCATTTTCAGTTTTTATCGTCTACTGGGTCATTTTCGATTATATGAAGGCGATACCAAATTACCGATTTCACTCTGTTCACATAAAATCTCTATTTATTGCCGAAAAAAATTTATTTGGAATAAACTCTCCGCAGGGTACACTAACTCCTAACGAGTATTTGTCAATTCATGCAAAGCCATGGCTGGATATAGCAACAGGATTTTTTTATTTGTGTTGGGTGCCGTTGCCATTGGTATTTGCAGGGATACTTTTCTTCAAGTCAAGAAAGCACTATTTCTATTTTGCCTTGACATTCCTGCTAGTTAATATCATTGGGTTTATAGGGTATTATATTTATCCGGCTGCGCCACCGTGGTACGTTCAGCAGTATGGATTTGAATTTCATGCAGGGATTCCGGGAAATACCGCCGGGTTGCATCGGTTTGACGATTTTTTTCATGTACCTATATTTTCCTCCATATACGCCAAAAGCTCTAACGTTTTTGCTGCAATGCCTTCTTTACATGCCGCATATCCCCTTTTGGTTTTGTTTTACGGCATAAAATACCGATTTGGTCTCTGGAACTTTCTGTTTGGAACTATTACATTGGGGATCTGGTTCGCAGCAGTTTATAACTATCACCATTATGTTTTAGATGTGCTCGCTGGAATATTTTGCGGAATCCTGGGAATATCCATTTCCGAAATTCTCCTTGCCCGGACAAACAATGGGAGAATGCTAATGGATCACCTTTTCTCTTCCATCGAATGAACCTAAGTTGATCGCAGGCGAAATTCCGAGGCTAATGACCATGATCTCAGTGTTTTTGCGCCAATTGTTGAGGGGCTAAATCATTGCCTATAACTTCTATCGCTTTTTTCACGACAGGGTCATAGGAATTGGCAACTTCAAAATAACCGTCGATTTGCCACATTTGTCTTGCCAGCAATGCCTTGGTTTGTTGCTGCAAAATAAGCTTGTCATGCGGTGGGATATTTTGAATATTGATGGTGTCTTTTGCAGCATATGCCACCAGACTTTGCCAAAGCCTCTGCTCGCCGTGAAAATTCGCTTCGAAGTCTGAAGCGCTTTTGAACTGGCTTAATTCAGTTTGGTTCTGGATAAAATATAGATATACGAACCGTGCGAGCATCCCTGAGACATACATCGAAGTAAGGTTTTTAGAAATTGTTGCCGTATCAAAAGGAACAAAAACGTCAGGTGTAATTCCGCCACCACCGTATACAATTCTCCCACCTTTTGTTCTATAAGGGATGCCATTATGATTTAATAAGGTATCGCCGTGGAGCACCTCGCCGTCATGGAATCTCTTGAGAAGTTCTTCGTTATAAGCTTCGTGGTCATTTTTATTATAAGGTTTTTGGATACTGCGGCCAATTGGCGTATAATATCGGGCAATCGTTAAGCGCAAAGCTGACCCGTCGCTAAGCTGGTATTGCTCCTGCACCAATCCTTTGCCGAAAGTCCTTCTGCCAATGATGATAGCTCTGTCCCAGTCCTGCAAGGCGCCCGTTAGAATTTCACTTGCAGAGGCCGTTCGTTCGTCTACCAGGAGAACCAGCTTTCCTTTTTCAAATAGCCCTTCGCGAACGCAACGGTATTCGGTTTTTTGCGAATGAAGACCCTGCGTATACACAATAAGCTTTTCATCATCAAGAAAGTCATCCGCAATATCAACCGCTTCGCCTAAAATGCCGCCTCCATTTTCTCGCAGATCCAGTATTAATTTTTTGAGGCCGGTTTGTTGAAGTTTTTCAAGTGCTTCGACGAATTCACGGTGCGTTGTTTCTGAGAATTTATTGATGCGAATATATCCGGTCGATTTATCGATCATATAAGCAGCATCAATTGACGGCAATGGTATCGAGCCACGAACTATAATGAATTTTTGCTGCCGGTTATTTCGCAAGACTGTTGCCGATACACTACTCGCGCCGGGCCCACGAAGTAATTTCTTTATTTTTTCGGATGTAATGCCATCGCCCGCGACGATGGAGTCGTTCACCTTCACAAATTTGTCACCAACTTTCAAACCCGCTTTATCACTCGGACCATCAGCCAGTACGTTCGTAACATTGACCGTGTCATCGAAAATTTGAAATTCCACACCAATGCCTTCAAAATTACCTTCCAGATCTTCATTGATTTCCCCGAGATCGGTCGCTGGAATAAAAACTGAGTGCGGATCAAGATGCGAAAGCATTCCCTCAATTGCTTCATCGCCCAGCGAATCCATATTGACTGGATCTACGTAGCGTTGATTGACCAAGTCCAGAACCTGGTGAACAGGAATTCGGCGGCTTGTTTTAAAAAAGCCGTTATTACCTATATTCGGGTAAAGCCTGTATCCGATCAACATGCCGAAAATCATTACAATCGCGAATAATAAAGGCAGCCAAACTTGTAATTTCTTCATTGATGCCATTTTAAACAAAGACCCTGCAAATTAAGAAATTCAGCGTCAAATCCGGATTCTTTGCAACGAAGAGATTGCGAAAGGTTTTCACAAAGTTTCGATATTAAATACGTTTATCTTCGTTTCATGAATGTCTTAATTGCCGATAGCGGAGCTACAAAATGCGAATGGTGCCTATTGGGCAATGGAAAAAAGAAATTTATTTATACAGAAGGAATCAGCCCTTATTTTCAAAGCGTTCAGGAAATAGAGAATTTGCTTGCCCTGGAACTGGAGCCGGCTTTAAAAAAGAGCAAAATTGATGCAATCCATTACTATGGTACGGGTGTGGGGAATCCTGAAAACTTGCTGGTAATGAAAAGGGCGTTGGCAAGCGTGTTTAGGAAAGCAAGGGTGGAGGTTAATGATGATATGGTCGCTGCGGCTCGTGCACTCTGCCGTGGCAAAAAAGGGATCGCCTGTATTTTGGGAACAGGAAGTAACTCATGCTATTTTGACGGTAAAAAGATTGTAAAAGGAAGTCCGGGACTGGGCTACGTTTTGGGGGATGAAGGTAGTGGTGCCTATCTGGGAAAAAAGGTATTGCAATACTTCCTGTATAATCTTTTTGATGAGGAGCTCCGATATCGGTTCGATGCAAAGTATACAACCGATCGGATCGAAATATTGGAACAAGTATATAAGAAACCGCTTCCCAACCGGTATCTGGCTTCCTTCGCGATTTTCCTCGCAGAGAACCGAGGTCATTACATGGTCGAGAATATTATTGAAGACGGTTTGAACGATTTTTTCTTTACGCATTTATGCAAGTTTTCCGAAACTTTGAAGTATCCGGTGCATTTCGTGGGCAGTGTTGGTTTCGGATTTCGGGACGTAGTCAAAGCATTATGTGATTCATATGAATTTGAACTGGGGGCCATTCTTCAGAAACCGATGGACGGATTAGTTGAATATCATAAGGCATAATGTTTATTTGCATAAAAAAGTAAAATAATAGTATTTCGGAATCCGCTATTGGCCAAATTTCATTCAATACAATGCCATTTGAAAAAATAACAGAAGAACCCGGCAAATATCGTCATCTCGAAAAAATGAGTATTTTGGAAATACTCACTCACATTAATGAAGAGGACAAGATTGTTCCGGCAGCAGTGCAGAAAGCAATTCCGCAAATCGAAAAACTCGTCGGTGCTGTGAGCGAAAGAATGTCTGCTGGTGGAAGGCTTTTTTACGTGGGAGCGGGAACTAGCGGCAGGCTCGGGATTCTCGATGCGAGCGAAATTCCACCAAGCTACGGAATGCCTTACGGATTGATCATCGGAATTATTGCAGGAGGGGAGGAGGCGATTCAAAAACCGGTCGAGAATGCTGAAGACGACAAGGAACGCGGCTGGCTTGATCTGGAAGAGTACTCAGCTTGCGACAAAGATGTGGTTATCGGAATTGCCGCAAGCGGGACAACCCCTTATGTTATCGGGGCACTGGAGCAATGCCGATCTCGGAGAATAACAACGGGCTGTATAACGTGCAATCCCGCTTCACCCATCACTCTTTGCTGCGACTTTCCAATTGAAGTTCCAGTTGGCCCCGAATTTGTTACTGGAAGCACAAGAATGAAAAGCGGCACTGCTCAGAAACTGGTACTCAATATGATTTCCACGACCGCAATGATTCAAATTGGCAGGGTAGAAGATAACAAAATGGTAAATATGCAGCTTACGAACAAGAAATTAATTGAAAGGGGGACTAAGATGCTCATGGAAAAAACCGGTATAAAGGATTTTGACAGGGTAAAGGATATTTTGCTTCGTTATGGTAGTGTCAAAAAAGCCGCCGATTTCCTGACTAACCAAAGATAATTTGTATAGTTGTCTGCCACAATACTTGTGATTTTTTTTTACAGATGCAAATATCCCCATGCACGACATAGAACCTTTTTATAATTGGC
>JAJPJP010000278.1 GCA_021324175.1 Chitinophagia bacterium | reverse complement strand
TTGACATGCCCATTAACCACAAATTCTATTCTACTTTTAATTCCCACCTGCTCTTTTTATCTACATATGTGAAAGAGGCTGCCTCTTTTGAGACAGCCTCTTTTTTTGGGCAATTAATTCGACAGGTAGATTTTCGAATCCTTATGAAATGTCTGCCATGACTGCCAGAATTCGTTATAGGACTGAACAGTGACAAGTTTTTCCCCTTTCAATTTTCCTTCTATACAGAGACCATCCATATTCCAGGTCGAATGGGTATTTTCATCGACCAGCAAATCACTATTTGCTGCAAGCTGAAAACGAAGCACTGATCCATTTAAACGCGAATCATATGCATGAAAAGAAGCGGAGTCATGTTCCATCGTGATAATGACAGGCAGTTGGTCCACGGAATCCTGGATAAGCCTTCGATGCAAAAGATCATTCCAGTCGTACGCTTTAGACGAAAAGTTGTTCGCCACTCCCACAATCCACGATTTAGGTTGCCACGCTTTTATATCTCGTCTTACCAGGCTGCTTTGCATGAGACCCTTGTCATAATCTTCGAGTTTAAAATAATTTTCCATGAAGATCGTGTCGAAATCCATCACCAGGGAATGGGGGTATTCTTTTAACCAGGCATCGAGCGTCACCTGTGTTGAAGGGAATTCTTTCAAAGAACTTCCTTTGAGCGGCCCTGTGATGGCGGTTCCTGTCTCCTGTTGCCACCAGCTTTTTGTTGAGGCGTCTTCGAACACTGCATTGAAATGATCCATCCCGACCAGGCGGAAAGTTTCGGGCTTGCCGTTGACAATGGGACTGTAAGCGCGCCCCGATCTGCAAACCGTGCAATAGGTGATCATGATTGGCGTGCTGCCGATGGTGTCCATGACCTCGTGATGATAGCCAAGCAGCTGTATGGGATAAGCCTTTGCCTGCCCGTCGATTACCACCCCGATAACGAGCTTTGACCTTTCCAAATTGGAAGTCTTTGCCGGGGTAAAGTATATATTCACGGGCTGCAGAAATTTCTTATCCGCCTGCAAACGAAAATTGAAAAAGAAAAACAAGACTGCATACCCCGCAAAGATGAGAGCCAGGAATATCTTACCTCCCACACCACCATTTCTAAAAACGCCGACAAGCGAGACCAACAGAAAGGATAAACCCAGGACGCGTATCCAGACCATCGATCGATCCAGCCAATACGCAAAGGAAACCGTGTCGCGAACCTGGCTGCCCGGGAAAGGCATGAGGAAATAAATGCGCAGAATCTCTGCAGAAAATAAAAGAAGAATAACCGTGCAAAAGATCAGCCTTTTGGCATATACCGGAAGCCTTAGAGAAAACAAAAGACCAGGTCTTTTCAACCTTATGGCAGCAGCAATTCGTTTCACAGTTTGTTTGGCAGTTTCTAAATTGTAAGTTAATGCAAAAAGGCCAAACCAGCGGGGGTTAATCCCATTTATTGGTCATATTCTAGGCATTAGCTTGCTTGCTTTGGGGACAAAGCAAAAGACCAGATTATTACAGAATTTGATATGTATAAAATTGAACTGACGTCGAAACACTCCAGCTCGACATTTCAACAGCCAAACAACAATCCCCACCAGGAATGCCGGAGATTTCCTGGATTTTATAACAAAACCGAACTGGTTTTCCATTACAGTAAAAAAACAAAGTTAAATTCATAAAATCATCGCGGATATGAAACCTTTCCATACCATTGTTTTGATTGCGATTATTGCAATCCTGATTGGTTCATGCAACCAGGATAATTCCGTTGCTCAGGAAAACAAATCTTCTCAGAGCCGAAACAATCCTGAACTCGCAGAATTTATTAATGGGGTCAAGGCCGTTGACAATCACGCGCATGCCAATACCATCGATTCAAGCGACAAGGGTTCGGACGCACTTCCGCTCGACGGGCTTGGCAGCATCCAGCTTCCCGCACGTGTTCGGCCTGAAAGTCAGACCTGGGTTAATGCAGCAAAAGCGCTGTATGGCTTTGACGGCACTTTGTTAAACGATAGTGCACTCCATGAACTGCTCAACCTGGAGCAAAACGTGATGAAGCAAAAAGGTGAAGGCTTCCCTTCCTGGGCCCTGGACAAGGCTGGCATTGAAATTATGTTTGCCAACAGGATATCGATGGGACCGGGGCTTTCCCCCGCAAGATTTCGCTGGGTAAGTTATGATGACGCACTTTTATTTCCTCTCTCGACAAAAGCGGAAGCAGCAATGACCCCGGATAGGGAAAAACTTTTTCCCCTCGAAGACGCCCTCTTAAAAAAATACCTGGCGGATCTAAACAAATCAGCACTGCCACCTAAACTCGAGGAATATCTGAAGGAGATCGTGACGGCTACGCTCGAGGCCCAAAGAAAGGGGGGTTGTATGGCTGTAAAATTCGAAGCCGCTTATCTGCGTTCTCTTGATTTTGAAAAGGCAGATGGGAGAGACGCCAGCGAAGTATATGCCCGTTATGTGCATGGCGGCGAACCCCCTCGCGATAAATATAAATTGCTGCAGGATTTCATCTTCTATTATATCGCTCGCGAAGCGGGGCGTTTGGGAATGGCCGTCCATATCCATTCGTACCCGGGCGCAGGAGATTATTTTGTCGCGGCGGGTTGTGATCCACTTTTGCTTGAGCCGGTGTTTAATGACCCGGAATTGCGCAAAACGAATTTTGTCCTTATTCACGGCGGGGGCACCTTTTCCAGGCATACGAGCGCCATGCTATGGAAGCCGAATGTCTACGCGGATATTTCGCTTCTTACACAACTTTGGACTCCTGAGCAGCTGGCGGTTGTTCTGAAAGACTGGCTTTCGCAGTTTCCGGAAAAAATTCTTTTTGGCACGGACGCCGTTTCATTTGGTCCGGGCCTTGGGTGGGAAATGAGTGCGTGGATTGCATCCACCACAGGTAGGCAGGCGCTTACCATAGCACTTTCGGATATGGTGGCAAACAAAGAGATCACCATCAGCCATGCCAAGGAAATAGGCACGATGGTGCTGCAGTCAAATGCAAATAATCTTTATCATTTGGGGCTCAGGTAATTGAAATAACTTTATGGCGAGCACCCAAATTAAACCTTTAAACCAACCCATCATGCAATCAACATTTGGGCTTATCAATGACTTGATCGTATTCGTCGTTTTCGTTTATCTATTATTACTGGTTACGGGCAAAGTAAAATTGGCAGGTTCCGCCCAGGAAAAGTTCAACCTCCTGATGCAAAAAAGAGGAAAATTCTTAAGAATAGTTGTCTTGGCCGGCACAATATTGTTTGCCGTTCTCATTCTGATGGAACTCTTTGCCTCAAAATCTTGACTTCAAGCATGAATTAGATTGAGACACTCATGGAAATTCACCACCATCCTGAGCCGGGGAAAAAAAACTTCAAAGAATATTTTCTTGAATTCCTCATGATTTTCCTTGCCGTAACGCTTGGTTTTTTTGCTGAGAACTTAAGAGAGCACTTTGCACAGAATTCAAGCACAAAAGAATATCTGGAGGCCTGTCGCGACGAACTGCTTCAGCAGCAACAATTGTTTGACAGGTATAAAGGCGTTTATCAAAGGCAGATCGTCGCCTGTGACAGCATCAAAAGTATTTTTTTTAGCAAACAGGAAAATTCGAAAATTGACGTCGTTAAACGTTTCCTGGTGCCCTCGGTTACCCAGACGGAAATCCCTTTCAATACCTCGTCTTATGATCAGATGGTCAGCGCGGGTGCGTTGCGATTTATCGGCAATATTGACCTGCGAGACAGCCTGGCCACCTATAAAGGCCAAATTGAAATTCTCAAAAATTTCAACGCACGTTTTCTGCAAACCTTGTTTGAATATATGAATTCAGTCGCCAGGTTAATCGATTTTCATGACTTAGTCGCGGCTGACACCAGTATATCATACGACCAGGCTCGGCACAATCCGCAAATGCAGGATTTTGATCCTCTGACCAATGATCAAAGACGTGAAATAGTATTCTTCTTTGAGACACATATCGCACAGGGTCAGTCCAATCTCAAGCTGATTAGAAAATTGGAGATTTCAAACAAAAGACTTTTGGAAATGGTAAATGACCAGATAGATAACTAATAAGCTCGACAGACTTCAGCGCATTTTTTTTCCGGAGCGACACTCACTGATTTTTTTCCTGCGGTTATCCATTCAGACCCGTTTTTGAATTACATTAGGGTCAGGAACAACTAGGTTCTCAATTGGACGGGAAGTCTTATTAAAACAAAGGCCGCATGAGAAAATTGATAACCTGCCTTCTATTACTTTTTTGGGGAATTCGCCTGGAAGGGCAGGATAAGGGGATCGATAGCCTGAACAGACTGATTAACTCAGCTCATTCGGACACCCAAAGAATCAATCTAAAAATTGAAAAGCTTCGGCATCTGAACCACGGCAATAACGATACAGCGATTGCATTTGCCAGGAATTTGATTAACGAAGCGAAAGAAGTAAAATACATCTTAGGAGAAGCTAAAGCGAGAATGATGCTGTCTGGCGACTATTGCTTCGCGGGTGATTATGCTCTTGCAAAAAGGAATCTCGATTCGGCAAAAAGGATGCTTATGCCCTTTTCAGATTCTGTGGCTATAGCGAAACTGTATTATAATTATGGCATGATGTATTCCATGCAAAATCAGTTTGATTCCTCACACGTATTTTACAATATAGCGTTGGGTATTGCGCGCCGAAACGAGAACGTTGACTTGTTGATGACTGTATTGCAGGATGACGCGATTGCTTATCAGCAAGAGTCCAATTTGACAAAGGCGCTCACCAGCTACCAGGAAGCATTAACGGTTGCAGAAAAACATAACAGCAAAGAGGATGAAGCGTACATCTCGCTAAATATGGCTATTGCTTACAATAGTTTGGATGACTTCAAACGTGCGGAGCAGTTTTTTTTAAAATCGATTCGGCTGGCAGAGCAATTGAATCTCATGAATGTTCTGACCTACGCTTATTCCAATCTGGGTTCAATGTATGGTGACAGGGGAGACTTTAAAATGTCTTACGACACCTCGATGAAAGCTTCGGTTCTAGGGAAGCAGATCGGTGATAAAGGCATAGAGTCGAGCAGTTTGACAAGAGCATCATTTGCTTTGGCGAGCCTGAATCATTTCGAAGATGCCATCAAATTGGGCGAATTGGGGGTCCGCATCTCAGACTCGTCCAGGCAACCCTTAAGCATTTACCAGGCTTACAATAACGTCGGTCTCATTTTGACGATGGAAAAAAATTATCAGGGGGCAATTTCTTATTTTGAGAAGTCGCTTCACGTCCTGGGCGCCTCCGACATCTATGTCCGGGAAGTTGGTAAAACCTACCGTACGCTGGCGGAGTGTTATGAGAAAACAGGGGATTTCAAAAAAGCGCTGGCAGCTTATCAAACCGGTGTAAAGATTGCCGACTCAGTACTCGGCAAGGAAAATGTAAGAAAGACCACCGAACTCACGATGAACTACGAGTTCGATAAAACGCAACAAGCTGAAAAAGCTGACCAGCAACGGCAAAAGGACTTGGCAAAAGGAAAAGAAAATGTACTTATTGTCGGTCTATTGCTTACCCTGGCACTGGCCATTGTTGCATTTAGTGGCTTCCGCAATAAACGACGCGCAAATTTGTCACTCCAGGAGCAAAAGGAAAAGGTAGAAGATACCTTATCGGAATTAAAATCAACGCAGGCTCAACTTATTCACTCCGAGAAAATGGCATCGCTGGGATCACTTGCGACCGGAATCGCTCATGAGATCGAGAATCCGCTGAATTTCATGAACAATTTTTCGGAGATCAACAAGGAACTCCTGGAAGAATTGCAGGGGCAGATCGAAAAGGGAAATTTGAGTGAAGCAATGGAGACCGGCAACACCCTGATTGCTAATGAGGCCAAAATAATCCACCATGGAAAGCGCGCCGATAGCATCGTCAAAGGGATGCTCGTACACTCGCGGACGAGCAGCGGTCACAAGGAAGCGACTGACCTCAACGCGCTGGCTGATGAATTTTTTCATCTCAGCTACAATAGTTTGAAAGCGAAGAATAAGGAATTTGGCGCAAGTACAAAAACTCATTTCGACAAAAATTTGGAAAAATTAAATGTGATTCCACAGGAAATGGGGATGGTATTGCTTAATCTTTACAACAACGCATTTTACGCCGTCGCCGAGAAAAAAAGGCAATTGAATGAGGGTTATGAGCCAACGGTTTCGGTGACGACAACAAAATCGGAAAACGAAGTGACGATTAGCGTAAAGGACAATGGGAATGGAATTACGGCGGCAATCATGGACAAGATCTTCCAGCCTTTCTACACGACCAAGCCACCCGGCGAGGGAACGGGGTTGGGCTTAAGCATGAGCTATGATATTATAAAGGCTCATGGTGGCGAAATAAAGGTGGCGAGCAAAGAAGGAGAGTATGCGGAATTTATCATTTCGCTGCCTTCCAATCATTCGGGAAAAAGGCACGTGGATCAAAAACAATAATTATGGAGGTCCACCATCACCCACATGTTGAAAGGAAAGCCTTCAGGGAATACCTGCTTGAAGGTCTCATGATCTTTATAGCTGTAATGATGGGTTTCTTTGCTGAAAGTATTAGGGAAAGTATTTCCAGCAGCGAGCATGCCAAACAGCTGATATCGTAATTGCCCGATGACTTGAAAACAGGAATTGCCAACCTCGACGGCATTTACAATCGCGAAGCATTATTGATGGCGCAGGATGATTCACTGGTGCTCGTTCTTGGCGGACCGTTGGCAGCGATGGATAAGTTAAAAATGCAGGATCTGGTACTTTCATGCTATACCATTGCAGAGTTCCATCCTACCACTGGTGGCATGAGTGCGATCAAAAACGAGTTGCATCTAAAGCAGTTTTCAGGATCGCGCCTAATTAGCTATATCGCGGACTACGAACAGGCGCTAAATACGATGCAGAAAGGGCAGGACCTCCAATATCAAAATATCCGCGACTATTTGCAGGGATTTTTCTCGCAACATTTGACGGCGGCCAATTTGGATGGAAGGGCTTTTCAGTTCAAGCAGCCATTGGACTCTCAGTTGCTGAACGTGACTTCGGCTGATCTCGCGAAACTGGCCACGCAGGTAGAAATTATTAAGATCACCAATATGTACCTCAAGCTGTTCAATCGCACTTTAAAAGAAAAAGCGGAAAAACTCACTATATTTATCAAAGGCGAATATCAAACAGAAAAATAGTTCCGTTCAAACCAAAAACTGATGAACATGAAAATCTTGATGTCATTTTTCGCTCTCATCCTCCTTATATCTTCATGCACCAATAGCGCTAACCAGGCAAACATTGACAGTTCCGGGGAGAAAGACACCATCAATTATCCATTTAAGACAAATTCTTCGGCTAATTATGTTCCGGGCGATAAAAAGAATATAGTCCTGGTACTCAACTGTCTTCAAAAATATATCGACAATGACATTAAGGGATGCGTCTCCTATTTTGCTGACTCCGCCGAATTCATTGCAGACCGGTTCGACTTCAAAGGCAGCAGGGACAGTTTGCAAACAATCATAGCCGCAATGCGTGGGGCCTCGGCATCAGTTTCAAAAAATTTTGATACCTGGGCTGCCCTTTACTACCCGGATGTAAATGAGAACTGGGTGACTCTTTGGTATACGGAAGTCATGAAGGATAAAAATGGGAAGATCGACTCCATTTATTATACAGACGATGTTCTGTTGAAAAATGGGAAAATCGTCCTTTATGACGAAAAACAAAGGTTGTTTCCGGCAAAGAAGTAGGCTTAGATTTTAAAGCAATTGTAATAATGGTTCTCGCCCTCGTCTTCAAATTCTTCGATCAAAAAGAGCCCCGAGGCTGAAATAACTTCCCGGTATTTTTCGGCGCCCAGTGACCTGGAAGGCAGATCGGTCATGGCATCTGACCAGCTGATAGCCATTGCCGGCGACGTAAAGATGAATTTCCCGCTTTTATTCAGTGCGTTGGCTGCCTTTTCGATCACCCTGATTTGCGCTGCTTCAGGCAATAGGAAGATGAGACCCCAGGCAATGATATGATCGAACTTCCGGTCGAAGAATGAAGACTCTTCAGCGGGTTCGCAGGCAATGGGCATATTGGGAAAGTTCTCGTGGAATGTCCTGGCCAAACTAGGCGACGCATCGATGCCATGAACTGCTAACCCCTCTTCAATCAATATTTTAGTTATAGGGATTCCCGTACCACAGCCGAGATCGAGCACATCGGAACCAGCAGCAAGAGTCTTGGCCCACGCACGAACTGAGGAAGAGCCTATACCGCTAACGGCTTGTCCCCGACCCCTCATGAAGAAGGATGATATTTTCTCGTAACCATTGGACCTGTCCATACCATATATATTATGTCAGGAAATAAGCAACTCGATCTTGTCCTGAATTTAATAAAATCTTGTCTCCCGCTGAAAGAAAATTGCTGATTTGGAGATTGCTTAGCCAAATTTGAGTGGTCGATGGATTCTCTACGACGATCATGGTTGAATCGAAGGTTTGCCTGGGAGACTTGATGAGTCATCAGCGAGCTCCCTGAATCTGCAGAACTGCTTCCGGGGATCAACAACCAGCCATAGCAGGCACCCGCCAAAAAGAACTGAAGAAATAATCGTTAAGGCGTAATCAAAATTGTGCGTTGTTTGGACTGTCTTTCCGACCGTAAGGGCTACCATGAAAGCTCCGGTTTGTCCGCAAAAATTCATCATACCCACGACCGTTCCGGCTTTGTTACCGGCAATATCGATGCAAACCGTAAAGCAGGTAACAGTATTGATTACAATAAAAAAGTTTGCGGCGACAAGGCAGCAAACGGCAAGTTCATTGACCGCGGCCCGGCTGGCCACAAGAAAGCAAATCGCGGCAAGAGTATGAGAAAAGCATCCGATGAAGCGGCGCGAAAAAAGGACGGTTTTTAGCCGGGCAAGACGATCATTCATAAATCCACTGAGCAGTGCACCCAAAATCCCGAATATATAGACGACCGATGTTACGTTTTTCATCCCTGATTCAGTAAGATGCCGGCCTTCCTGGAGATAGATAGGCATCCATGCCACGAAAAAATAGAAGGCGAATTGATTGGTGAAATACGCCGATACCAGCGACCAAAGGCAGGAATTGTTGAGCGACTGTTTTAAAGAAAGCCTTTGATGATTTTTTATGAATTTCCGATTGGATTCGATCCATGACTCTTCTTCCTTGCTGATTCCGCGCATTTGGGAAGGCTCATTTCGAAACCAGTAAATACACACCAGGACCCACAACACCCCGATTAATCCAATAACAAAAAAAGGCGTGCGCCAGCCAAAATTTGCTGCTATGGGAACGATGATCAATGGCGCAATCGCCGCACCGGCATTCGTTCCGACCAGCAAGGATGAACCTGCCCTGCCAGTCTCGGCAGCCGGGAACCATCGCGATATGACTGCTGAGCTATTGGGAAAGGCCCCCGCTTCACCCATGCCAAATAGAAATCGCGTGCATAAGAGTGTTATTAAGCCGGTGGTTGCGCCCGTCAACGCAGTGAATAGTGACCACCAGATGACAATCCTGATAAAGCTTTCTTTCTGGCCAATTCGGTCACCCAGCATGCCTGAAGGAATTTCAAAAATGGCATAGGCGAGCGCGAACGCGGCAAGTACCCATCCGAATTGTTCATTGCTCAGGTTAAATGCAGCTTTAATGCGAACTCCCACAAGGGAAATGCAGACTCTGTCCAGATAAGTGATAACAATGAGAGAAAAAAGGAATATTAGAACCCTGTTCCGGTATAGTAGGAGGCGTTTGATGTTTTTGTTTTTACTTCAGAATTTAACAGGTCTAGCCATGTCATAGCGTCGAAAAATAAGAAACCTTGATAAATGTAGATGAATTTGCAATCTTATCGCCTTAAAGTTGTTTGCCTGTGCCGTTAATATATGTTGAGTTCAGTGTGCTGATTTAATCCTGCAGAACTGCTTCCGGGGATCGACAACCAACCAAAGTAAGCAACCACTAAACTGAACTGCGGAAATGATCAAAAGAGCATTGTCAAAACTGTGCGTAGCCTGCACGACCTTTCCAACGGTAATCGCCAGAAGAAAAGCCCCTGCTTGCCCGCAAAAATTCATGATGCCTGCGACGGTCCCCGGTTGATCCCCGCCAATGTCGATACAAACCGTAAAACAGGTAACCGTGTTGATGATGATGAAAAAATTTGCAGCGATGAGACAGCTTATGGCAAGTTGATTAATTGATGTCAGTCTGGCAACCAGGAAGCATGCCGCAGAAAGTGTATGGGAAAGTCCCCCGATAAAACGTCTCGAAAAAAGAACGCTTTTCATTTTAGCCAGCCGGTCATTCATCAAGCCGCTAAGCACGGCTCCGAAAATTCCAAAAACATAGAGCAGCGATGTGACGTTTTTCATGTCAGGTTCGGTAAAATGGCGACTTTCCTGGAGATAAACAGGCATCCATGCCAGAAAAAAATAGAAACCAAACTGGACTGTGAAATAGGCCGTTAGCAGGGACCAAAGGCTAGGGTTATTCAACGATTGGTTCCACGAAATTTTTTGATGGATTCTTTTGAATCTTCGGCTCGATTCGATCACCGCTTGCTCTTCGGGGCTAATTCCGCTCATTTGGGAAGGCTCATCTCGAAACCAGTAGATGCAGACGAGAACCCAAAGGACACCGATAAAGCCAATTACAAAAAAAGGAGTTCGCCAGCCGAAGTTTGCCGCAAGCGGAACGATGATCAATGGCGCGATCGCAGCGCCCGTATTCACGCCGATATGGAGAGCCGACGCAGCTCTGCTTGTTTCTTTCGCGGGGAACCACCTCGACACTACAGCATTTCCATTGGGAAATGCGCCTGACTCACCCATACCAAACAGAAATCGTGTACACATCAGGGTTATCAGTCCTGTGGTCGCGCCTGTAAGCGCAGTGAACAACGACCACCATAGCACAATCCTAATAAAACTCTTGCGCTGTCCAATGCGGTCGCCGAGCATGCCGGAAGGGATTTCAAAAATGGCGTATGCAAGCGCAAAGGCAGCCAGCACCCATCCAAATTGCTCGTTGGTCAGGTTGAATGCCGCCTTAATTCGAACGCCGACAAGTGAAATGCAGATTCGATCAAGATAAGTAATAACTATTAGTGCGAATAGGAAAATGAGCACCCTGTTTCTATATAGTAGGAACTGTTTGATCGTTTGCTAGGTTTCCGAGAAAACTGGATTGCTGGAGCCTCTTTTAACGATTTAATAAAATGCCCGCACTTTTTTGGTGGCTCTTGATAAATGTAATCGATTTTTTTGTCGCTATGGATCAAATATCAGTCCTTGAAGGCTAAAAAAGAACCATTTAGAATTTCAAAGAATAAATCGTCAAATGCTTTTTTGGAATCATGCAATTAATGCTTTTGTAAGTGGTTACACTTATGATATGATGAATTTTACTAAAATAAAGTGACGGGTAATAACGTTTTGATACGGATAAATTTGATAATTTTTGCCAGTTTCAGGTTAATAATAGATTTACACCAATAACCATTAAAACCAACCTACTATGAGATTATTTGGTGCTTTTACCTTTGTTGCAATCGTTTTTCTCTTTTTAGCAGCCTCCGGGCCTGTAATCATCTCCTGTTCAAAATCGACGACTACACATGACACAGTTGTTGTCACGCCGCCACATGATTCCCTGGCCGACGGACTGGTAGCGTATTACAACTTCACGGGAGGAAATACCAATGATAGCAGTGGGAATGGTAACAATATTATCGTAAATAACGCAACAGCCACTACAGATCGCAACGGCAAGGCGAACAATGCCTATTTATTTGACGGCAGCTCGAGTTATATGCAAATCGCGAATAGTGCTTCATTGAGTCCCGCCGGCAGCATTACGCTTTTTGCCATCGTAAAAGTCAACGGTTTTTACGCCGGCATGTGTCACGCGAATCAAATATTGGCAAAAGAAATGCAGGACCAGGAAAATGGTGTCTGGGGACTTCGGTTTGCCGATCTTAGTACGCCTTGCAGCGGAGCTCCGAATACTAGCAATGAACAGTTCTCGGGATTTTATGGAAATAACGCAGTAGCTATAGCCGGAAATGTAGCCGGAGCTGCAGTGCAAACTGGGCAATGGTATTTCCTAACGTATACGTATGATGGCACGACCTCACGGCTATACGTTAATGGATCGCTCGTAGATACACAGCCCGCAGCCATAACTTTTTCGGCCAATACTGAGTCATTTTATATCGGCAAAACGCCAAATCCGACGTATCCCTATTATTTCAATGGCGTAATTGATGAGGTGAGGATATACAATCGAGCCCTTCCGCAAAGCCTCATTACCAAGTTGAACAATGTGACTGAATAATTGATCTAAGCTTTCACGAAGGCATTAGAACAAGCGAATTCATTTTCGAGCATTCTGATTTTATTATTTCTGGATAGTATTACATTTGCATCATCACCATTAAACCAACCAACTATGAGATTATTTAGTGCTTTTACCTCTATTGTAATCGTCTATTTTTTTGTAGCAGGCACAGGGTCCGCCTTTATGTCCTGTTCAAAATCTTCAACTACACATGATACAGTTGTCGTCACCCCGCCACATGATTCCTTGGCCGACGGACTGGTAGCTTATTACAACTTCACAGGAGGAAATACAAATGATAGCAGTGGCAACGGCAACAATACGATAGTAAATACCGCAACTGTCACTGCAGATCGCAACGGCAAGGCTAACAACGCATATTTATTTGACGGCAGCTCGAGTTACATGGATGTTGCCAATAGCGTCTCTTTGAGCCCATCTGGCAGTATCACGCTTTTTGCCATTGTGAAGGTCAATGGATTTTATGCTAATGATTGTCATGCTAACCAAATATTAGGCAAACTAAGCTCAGACGCGGAAAATGGCATCTACGCACTTCGATTCAACGATTTGTCCACTCCGTGTGGTACAGCTCCAAATCCAAATAACGAAGAGTTTTCAGGTTTTTTTGGGGACAATGGGGTTGGTATCGCGGGCAATGTGACCGCCGCAGCCGTTCAGACAGGTCAATGGTATTTCCTCGCCTACACTTATGACGGCGCTACTGCAAAGCTTTACGTTAACGGGACATTGGTGAGTTCTCAAACAGTGGCCATTACATTTGCGGCGAATACTGATAACCTCTATATAGGCAAGACACCTAACACAAATTTTCCATATTATTTCAATGGCGTAATTGATGAGGTGAGGATATACAATCGCGCCCTTCCGCAGAGCCTCATTACCAAGTTGAACAATGTGACTGAATAAGAGCGATTCTTCGGCCAATTACGGCATGTTGATCATCATTTCACCCCATGCTCATCGTTCCACCAGCCCTTCATTTTTCTTATGTAGGCTTTGCTGAACATTAGATATCTAATTTAATTTCAAGTAGTTAGGTATGGTTTTTGTGGTAGTTGGTGCATGCATTTTATTATTTTTTCATTAAAACCCGTGCACTGATGGTACGCTA
>JAJPJP010000193.1 GCA_021324175.1 Chitinophagia bacterium | reverse complement strand
ACTTTCAGGCGGCTCTGGATATTTTTCAGGCCGAGCCCCACATTGCTTTTGTTCAATTTCTCAAAATCGGTCTGCGTAAGCCCGCGGCCGTCGTGGTGAAGCCTGATAAAAAATTTGTTGCCGCTGGTATTCTGCGTGAGGTGGATAAAGCTCGCGTTACTGTGCTTGAGAATATTGTTTACGAGTTCCTGGATGACGCGAAAGATGATCAATTCTGTTTCGGTCTGCAGGCGCTCCTTGTAATCATGAAACCTTGAACTGGCATTCATGCTGCCCGAGCCGCTGATTTTTTGAAACAGGTCATTGACCGCCGATTCCAGCCCAAAATTCTTCAGCGTCGGAGGCAAAAGACTGTGGGATATATTTCTGATCAGCTGAATGGTATCGTCAATAATCTGCTTTGCGCTGTAAATGCTTTGCAGCTGCGTCGCCTTGTCGAGGTTGACCAGGTTTTCATTCAGGTAAAGACGGGCCGTCGCCAAAAGCGGCCCCGCGTCATCGTGGAGGTCTGCGGCAATGCGCTGCCGCTCCTCCTCCTGCATCCTGATGGACGCATTCAGCAACATTTTCTGCTGGTTTTGCTCAAGTTTCTGGAGCCTCGTCTGGTAGCGTATCACCTTGCGCTGGTGGAAAATGATAAAAACCACAAGTCCTATCGTAAGCGCCAGCATGCCGATAGTGCCAAAAAAGACTACCTTGTCCGTAGCCGCTATCTGTAGGAATATCATGGAATTTTCGTCAGGGATTAGGGTTAATGGGAATAGTTAAAAAGGTTTTTCGAACATGCTCGCTTCAAAATTATCCTGTGCCGCGGGTTCCGCCCGGTTACTTTGCGCGACAAGGAATCCAATGGCGAAAAATACATACTTGACGATCTCGAACACGATATCTAAATTCCAATAAGCACTGTGCTCTTTATCTTTAAGCCCGGAAGTGATCATGAATACGAACAATGTCCCGGATAAATAAACGATGCATCCCAATACGATCCAGAATCGATAGGTCTGGTAGATCATGAGCGCTTCAGGCGCATTGACCTGCTCATAAAAAAAGACAATGGAATAAGTCAGGCAGAGAACGCAGGTCGTCAGCGCGGCCCAGAAATCAAAATTGCTGATGCGCATGAACAAAAGAATTACTTCCGCGATCACGCCGGCGACACAAAAAATTACGATTAACCTCTTGACTATTTTACTCCGGACGATTAGAAAAAATACGATGGAGAAGAAGACGAATTCAATGATTGCCGAAAAGCTCAGGACCATCGGTGCCTGCTCCCTGGCAAAACTCAATAGAAAATTGGCGAGGAAGGACCAGAGGGCGTAAAAAAAAATCACCCATAGTTCTGCTATTTTACTTGTCCGCTTATAAAAGACAAAAAACAGAACGATGGGTGCCAGCTGAGCCAATAACCCTAAAGCAAATAATAAAATTACGACCAATGGAAGTTTTATATTAATTCAAATATAAAACATTAGAATTGAGATTCTATTATCTACCGGTGCGTAATAATTTTTCAGTCACTATCTCCCGAGACCGGGGATGGGGAAGGGCCAGAAATTGTTTTGGTTTCTTTTAGTCGTCATGATAATAAGCTTTGATTGTTTACAATATTGTTAAAACACTGTGTAAATAACCCCCCAAAAAAAATCTCGGCAAACTCCCCACAGGTTGGATAAAAAGCCTTAAATTGCCCATAACTATTTATTTACTAGTATATTTACGAGCTTGATTCTCGTAAATTTTCGAATAAAAATAAGGTATTTTCGCAAGATAAAATAGTATTTTTACTAGTGCAAATAACTAGTAAAACAACTAGTAAAAAGACCCCACGTAGAAATTTATTCACATTTGGGCCGAACCTGTGAAAAAATAAACCGGAATTTTTAATTGCAATCCGCACCTGTTGGCTTAATAAGTTCATTACGAATTTATTTCCTGCAATTTGTAAGCTGTTTTTAACGTTGATGGCGGGTCAGTTTTATATGAATCTGACGGAACTGACCAAAATCGGTGCAGTTTGGCATGGAAATCGCTGGTTGGCCAGGTTTTTTTCGCAGGAATTGGCTGCCTGTCGGGTTAGATGATTTCAATTCACGTTGATTCCTGCTAAATTCGCCGGGAGTTTTTCATCCGTAGAAAATGAATTCCACCGCGAAGTGGAGCATCCGTACACCATCTTGTGAATCGTGAGTAGACGCAAGTTTTTCGTAATTCGTAAACACCTTCAAGACAACAATGGCTGAAGAACTGACAATTAAAGTATCGATTGCTGACGACCACAAAATTTTCCGCGATGGCATTAAGATGGCCTTGAAGAATAAGGAATACCTGAGAATATTGTGGGAGGCTGAAGACGGAAAAGACCTCATGCATAAGATGAAGTTGAAACAACCCGACGTGCTGTTGATGGACATCCGGATGCCTGAGATCGACGGCATTAATGCCATTGGCATGTTGCGTAAAGAATACGAGGAATTGAAGATCATCGTGCTGACCATGTATGACGACCAGGAAATGATCTCCAAAATGATGGAGATGGGTGCGAATGCTTACCTGACGAAGACGACGGATCCCGAAGAAATCTACCAGGCCATCCTCACCTGCATGAATGATGATTTCTATTTCAATGACCTCGTCAACAAAGCGGTATTGTCCAAGCTGCAGACCAAACGCCAGGTGCGCCAGTTTTACCCGAATCCAATCAAGTTCTCCGAGAAGGAAGTTCGCATTTTGAAATTGCTTTCCGAGGATAAAACGACCGAGGAAATTTCCAAGGAGGTATTTCTCAGCCCCCGCACGATCGAGACGATCCGCCAGAACATGAAGACCAAGGTAGGTGCCAAAACCATTGCCGGTCTGATCATGTACGGCATGAGAAACAAGCTGATCAATTGACGGATGGGCGGACTGCCGCTCACAGGTCGGCTATTTAATCTTATCAGTGTTTGCATCCCTCTGACAAGCGAATTGCCTGCGTTCCTAAGAGTTTACCCTTAGCAAATAAATGATTTTGAAATTGTAAAAGATTTTTTTGAAAGCATTTGGATTTTTTCTGCTATTTTTAAATCCATCACCTCTAAAACACAATCATGAAAAAAACCTTAATCTTATTGATTATTCCTGCTGTTATTGCATTCAGCATTGGATCACAATCCTGCACAAAAACAACCATTAAGACTGTCACGGTTACCGATACTGTAAAAACAACTGTTACGGTGACAGATACCGTCACGCAAAATCCTCCGCCGACGATTGTTGGTTTCTGGGTTGGCAGTTACAAAATTCCTGGATACCCGGACAGCGCCTACGAAAGTTTTGATCTCAGGCCTGATACGACGCTTCTTTTTCGAGGCCTTGGCTTCGATGGAAGTACTTACTACGCTGAGGGAACATATTCGGTGACGGGCACCGGCTTCACTTACACATTCACTGGCATCAATGGTACCAATGCCGGAGCCGTACAAACGGGAACCGGTACATATTCGGCTGCTGGCGCGACAATCACCGGTGGTACATTTCAAAATGTGGGAACCACTGTTACCGGCACATTTTCTCTCACAAAATCTCAATAAGCCTTCTTCAATAAAAAAAGAGACTGTCTCCGAAGAGGCAGCCTCTTTTTTTTTGCCATTCACTTCTCTACAGCTCAATGAAACACAAAACAGGTGAAATGATTTGCCGCGGTACGATTAAAGTAGTCAGTTTACAAGGGTAAAAATCAGAAGACATTTGATGGTTTTCAAAGTCCGGTTTTCCACGTTTTCATAAGAAATAACATTCGGGTTCAGCGGGTCGGAAAGGGGGATAAGGTTTGGAAACTCTATGAATGGATAAAGCGGTTTAAAGGAAAAGAAAGTTGACTGACATTGGATTTTTGCCTGGTTTTTACATAGAAAAATTGGAAAATCTTTCTGGACGGTTACTATGGACATTGGATGGTCAAGGTTACGAACCCGTCAATCAACTTCAGGACAAAAATAGCGGTGTGCACTTTCCTCAACAAGAGCGGAACTGCCCTATTTTCAGTATTCAGTTTTTACTTGCCGTATCGTAAATTAACGATGAGGATATCGGAGATCTCCGATGGTTTTAGGCGGCAAAATCAATTTTAAACGTATTTTTGGTTCAGGCCAGCAGTAGATAAATTCGTAAATATCCGAGGCCTGAATACGCAATTTTTCTGTCTTTTTTCAGTTTAATAAAGAGTCAACGACAAGCGATTTCAAAATATCCCCGAGTATGAAAAAAACCGAACCCGATTATGTCATAAAGGTCGCAATTGCAGATGATCACACCCTGTTCAGGGCAGGGGTCAAAACTGCCTTATCGGTGAAAAAGGACATCCAGCTTATTGCTGAAGCGGATAATGGGATGCACTTACTCAATATGCTGAGACATGTCGAGCCCGACGTTATATTGCTCGATATACAGATGCCGATCATGGATGGAATCCAGACTTTACCGGAAATACGCAAAATGCATCCCCAGGCAAAAGTGATTATCCTTTCCATGCACAATGACCATTCGATGATTTCAAAGCTGATGGAAATCGGTGCCAATTCGTATCTCACAAAAAACTCGGATTCCGAAACGATCTACCAGGCGATAAAGACCTGTTATGAACAGGAGTTTTTTTTCAACGAACTAACCAATAAGGCGCTCCTGACCGGTTTAAGGACCAAACGTGCAGATTTTGGCGGCGGCCACCAGGAAGTCAATTTGTCGGAAAAAGAACTGACGGTGTTGAAGCTGATGTGTGAAGAAAAAACAACCAAGGAAATTGCCGATATCGTTGACATCAGCCCCCGGACCGTTGAAGCCATCAGGGATAAACTGAAAAGCAAGATCGGCGCCAAATCCATGGCGGGCCTGGTCATGTATGCCATCAAAAACAAGATCATTTCCCAGTAGCCGGACCGGTCCAGTTCACTTTCCTCTATTTTTGAATGAAATTTCAAGTCTTGATTGGTTTCATCAATTACAATGGCGAGATCATTCCTGCCGATATACCCGTTTTGAATTCCACGAACCGCGGGTTCCGGTATGGCGACGGGTTATTTGAATCGATCCGGGTGACAGAGGGTAACATGCCACTCCGGGACTTTCATTTTGACCGGCTTTTTTCTTCCATGGCCATGCTGGGTTTTGACTCGCCACCAGACTTTTCCCGAAATACGCTTTTGTCCCGGATCCTTGATCTTTGCCAAAGAAACAATTGTCATGATGCCTGCCGGGTCCGCCTGATTGTATTTCGTGGCGCGGGAACAATGAATGACGTTCAGGATAATCTGGCAAACTATATTATCCAGGCGGAAGAGCTTCCCGAAAAGCAACTGCGCATGAATGACGCAGGGCTCGAGCTTGATTTATTTTCCGGTATCAGGAAGACCTGCGACTCATTCAGCAGCATCAAATCAAATAATTATATGCTTTTTTCGCTGGCTGCCAGGCAGGCCAGGTTGCGGAATCTCGATGACGCATTCATCTTGAATATCCACGACCGCCTCTGCGAGGCAACGGTATCCAATGTATTCGCTATCCGGGATAAAACCATTTATACGCCGCCGCTCTCGGAAGGATGCATTGCCGGGGTCATGCGACGGTGGGTTCAGGAACTCTTGCGCAAACAGAACATTTTGTGCAGGGAAACCCCGCTGACTGTCGAAATGATTAAACAATGCGATGAAATTTTTTTGACGAACGCGATTTTCGGGATTCGATGGGTTGGCCGTTTCAGGGAAATAACCTATGGCAATGGAATGACCCGCGAGATTTTTGCATTGTTGAACTCCCGGTAGAATAGATCCAAAATGCGGCAGACGGTAAACATTTTTTGGTTTCGCAGGGACTTAAGGCTGGATGATAATGCGGGATTATTTTATGCCCTGGCTGCAGGGCACCCGGCGTTCTGCCCGCGACAGGCCAATGAAAACCTATTCGGAGGCGCTTCGAAAAATCGTGTGAAATGCCTCTCGCGTTATTGTGAAGAAGCGATACTGAGTTTATGAATATCAACGAGGCGGGTGATGGCGCGCCGGCCGGTTTCGCCCAACGATAGCGAGTAATCGTTAACGTAAAGATCAATATGCTTTCGCATCACCGATTCATCCATAGCCTGCGCGTGACGCCTGACGTATTCTGTAATTTCCGGATAGGACGCAAATGCTTTTTCGATACTTTTTTTTATTTGTGCGCTCACCTGGAGCCGGGATTCAGCTGAAAATCTGCGACGCATCACGATGCCGCCGAGCGGCACGGGGCATGCTGTTTTCCTTTCCCAATAATCACCGAGGTCCATGATCGCCCGCAGCCCTCTTTTTTCATACGTAAAGCGATTTTCATGGATGATCACGCCACAATCCGTTTCGCCGGAAAGCACCGCGTCTTCGATTGCTGAAAAAACCATGAACTTTTTTTTCGTGGAATCGGGAAAGGCGAGAGAAAAAAGCAGGTTTGCGGTGGTATTCTCGCCGGGAATGGCCACATTTTTTTCCCGGATCCTTGTGGGATCAATCGGTTCCCTGGCGATCAAAAGGGGGCCAACGCCTTTCCCGAGCGCGGCGCCGGAATCGAGGAGTTCATACTTCCCCGATAAAAGCGGGAGAACCCCAAAGCTGATTTTCGTCATGTCAAGCTTCCCCTGAAGCGCCCATTTGTTCAGTGTCTCCACATCTTCGAGCACGGGTTCAAAATCAAACCCGGGCGTGTCAATTTTCTTGTTTACCAGCGCATCAAATATAAATGTGTCGTTCGGACAGGGACTAAAGCCTAAAGAAAGTTTCGTCATACTTGCTCAATTCATTCGCAAAATTAATAAGCTCCGTGTTCAGGTTGTCCAGGGCTGGCCCCAGCATCCACTTGCTCTTGTCCCGTTCACCGATCTTGTTGGAAATGGCACGAAGCTGGACGAAGGGCAATTTCTCCCTGAGACAGACATAGTGGAATGCCGAGCCCTCCATGCTTTCAACAACGGGATCAAAGTATTGTTTGAACCATCTTATTTTCCTGGGATCGGTCGAAATTTCATTGACGCTGATCGCTCTGACGGGGCGTAAATGCGTCAGCGAAATCAGGCGGCGATAAGGATTTGTCAGCAATGATTTCTTAAATGGCGGAGTATTTCTGCCGGATAGCCTGAGGTCAAAGATTGTTTTAAATTCTCCATCTTCCCAGACGCCGAGATCACCAGGGATCTCGTGCCTGACGGCAATTACCTCGCCGGGCGTTGCCTTCATAAAATAACCCGCGATCCCCGCCTGAATGGCCACGCTGACCCGTCGTGTCTTCAGAAAACTGGTCAACGCATAGGCTGTTGCGACTCCTCCGACCCCCGTGACCAGGAATTCGATCCGGCTATCAGATTTTCGAAAATAGGAAAGAGCCCGGCGAATTTCCACTTTAGTCGCCGATACGATCAATATACGCATACGCAAATATGCGCCTTTTGCTGCATTCATGGCCCTTCATCCATGAAGCCTTAACTTTGCGGAAATTTTTTTTGACATGGTGTTTCTCACGCGTGTTGAACATTTCAACGCAGCGCATAAGCTCTACAACCCGGATTGGGACAAGGAAAAAAACGAGGAAATCTTTGGCAGGTGCGCGAATGAAAATTGGCACGGCCACAACTATGAACTGTTTGTGACCGTGAAAGCTGAGCCCGATGGCGGAACCGGTTTTGTCATCGATGCCAAAAAATTAAGCGACATCATCAAAGACCGGGTAATTGAAAAGGTCGACCACAAGAATCTTAACGTCGACGTCGAATGGATGAACGGAAAAATATGTTCCACGGAAAACTTCGTCGTTGCCATCTGGGAGGCGTTGCTCCCGGCGCTGCCTTCGGCCGTGCAGCTGCATTCGATCAAACTTTATGAGACGCCAAGAATATTTGTCGAATATTTTGGCAAATGACATTTCACCCGGCGTGTCCGGCATGCGACAATTCTCATCATTATTAATCCTTAGATTGCACCGTTATGAGCAGGGTCTCCATATTTCGTCGTGAACACTTTAACGCCGCGCACCGATTGTTCAATCCGTCATGGGATGACGCAAAAAACCAGCTGGTGTTCGGTAAATGCAGCAATCCGAATTATCACGGTCACAATTATGACCTGGAAGTTAAAATCACGGGCGAAACCGATCCGGAGACGGGCTATGTCACCGACCTGAAAAAATTGTCTAACCTGATTAAGGACCAGGTGTTAAGCAAATTCGACCACAAAAATCTGAATCTGGATACGCCTTATTTTCGCCATACAAACCCCACAGCCGAAAATATTGCCATTGTCATCTACGGGATACTGCGGAGCGAAATCGATTCCGGGCTTGAACTAAAAATCCGGCTGTACGAGACCGAGAGAAACTTTGTTGAATACCCGGCGGGGGAAGGTTCCTAAAAAATATTTTTATTCTAAAGAAATTCAATCACTATGGCTTATAGCAAGAATGAGCACTATGACGAGCGGGTTACCGGGGCCCTGAAAAAACATTATAAAAATGCGATAGAGTTGCTGGGCGACAACCCCCGCAGGGAAGGACTGTTAAAGACGCCGGAACGAATGGCAAAAGCCATGCAATTTTTTACCCAGGGATATAATCTCGACGCGCATGAAATTCTTAATTCCGCAAAATTTCACGAAGACATCAGCGAAATGATCCTGGTTAAGGATATCGAAATCTATAGCTTGTGTGAGCATCATCTCTTACCCTTTTTTGGCAAAGCACATGTCGCTTATATTCCTAATGGCTGGATCACGGGGTTAAGCAAGATCGCGCGTGCAGTCGACGTTTTTGCCAGGCGGCTCCAGGTGCAGGAACGACTGACGACGGAGATTCTGCAAGCCATTCAACAGACGCTCAACCCGCTTGGCGTTGCGGTGGTCATCGAGGCCTCACATCTCTGCATGATGATGCGGGGTGTTCAAAAACAGAATTCAGTAACGACTACCTCGGCCTTTTTTGGCGAATTTCAAAAAAATGAAACCAGGAGCGAGTTCGTCAAATTAATTTCTGCCAATTTGCATTAGGCGGAATTGGGAAGTTACGCCGTCCGGCAGGGGTTGCATTGATAAAGAATTGGTCGTGAGGGCTGAAAACCTGAAATTTGCTGGTCACCAAAAGCGGACCACTCCCCAATAACCGATAAACCTTTAACATGAAGCACGCCTACGTTTTCCCGGGACAGGGTTCGCAATATCCTGGCATGGGCAAAAAGCAATACGAGAGCAGTGTTTTTGCCAAAAAATTATTTGAGCAGGCGAATGAAATTCTTGGCTTTCGCATCTCCGATGTGATGTTTGAAGGGACGGAAGAGGATCTCAGGCAAACCAAAGTAACCCAGCCAGCGGTTTTTCTTCATTCCAGCATTGCTTATAAAAGCATTGATGGCGCCAGGCCGGACATGGTCGCGGGTCATTCGCTTGGCGAATTTTCGGCCCTGGTGGCCAACGGCGTTCTGAGTTTTGAAAGCGCACTTGAACTGGTATCCGTGCGGGCGAAGGCTATGCAGCGGGCTTGCGAAATCAATCCGTCCATTATGGCGGCCGTGCTGGCCCTGGATGACGAAAAAGTCGAATCGATATGTCTGGAAGTGGCCCGGGAAACCAATGAAATTGTTGTTCCGGCGAACTATAATTGTCCGGGGCAGCTGGTGATCAGCGGGAGCATTCGCGGCGTCGAAATCGCCTGCGAGCGGATGAAGGCGGCAGGTGCGAAGCGGGCGTTGATCCTGCCGGTTGGCGGCGCCTTTCACTCGCCACTCATGGAGCCTGCGCGGGAAGAGCTCAGTCAGGCCATCGAAAAAACGACGTTCTATAATCCAACCTGCCCGGTCTACCAGAACGTCGCGGCTCGCGCCGTCATGGATAAAGACGAAATCAAATCCAACCTGATCGACCAATTGACGTCTGCGGTCCGATGGACGCAAAGTGTCCGGGCTATGCTGGGGAACGGTGCTTCCAGGTTTACCGAGGTAGGTCCGGGGAAAGTGCTTAGGGGATTAATCGCAAAAATCAGTAAGGAGACCCTGGCCGAAGGCGTGGAATAACCCGGTCACTAAATGCTGATCGAGCAGTTTATCCATTCATCGTCGAAACTGGCGTTGTATTTTTTATAAAAATTGATGGCGGCCTCATTCCATTCCAATACCTGCCAAACAATGGCGTTCAGGTTTTTTTCCTTCGCCTCGACGATGAGCCTGTCCACCAGCATTTTTCCAATACCCAGCCCTCTCATTTTCTCCGTCACGATAATGTCCTCCAGGTACATGCGCTGGCCCTTCCAGGTACTGTAGCGGATATAGTACAGCGCAAATCCTTCGATGCGGCCATCCGCTTCGGCTACGAATGCCCACCAGACAGGGCTGTTGCCAAAGCCGCTATCCGAGAAGTGTTCCAATGTGACGGTAACTTCCTGGGGTGCGCGTTCGAAGTCAGCAAGTTCCCGAACCAGTTCGAGCAAACGGGGGCAATCCTCCCTCGTCGCCCTCCTCAATAAAATCTCCATCGATATGCATTTGGTATATGTCGAAAATCCGGATCCGGAAAGCAACGATCAATTGCTACCCAATGCCGCGTCCAGGTCATTGAGGATATCATCGATATATTCTATCCCGACACTCATCCTGATCAACCCGTCTGTAATTCCAAAGCGAATCCGCTCGTCGCGGGGCACACTGTAATGGGTCATGCTTGCGGGATGCGACAATAGCGTATCGACGGTTCCCAGCGAGACGGCGCGGACGCACATTTGCAGGCGATCGATAAATTTCTTGCCTGCTTCCAGCCCTCCTTTCAGCTCAAAGCTCATCATGGGGCCCCAGTGACTCATTTGTTTTTTTGCTGTTGCGTGATCGGGGTGATCCGCGAGCCCCGTATAATTGACATGCGCGACGGCAGGATGGGTCGAGAGAAATCCGGCTACCTTTTCGGCGTTGCTGCAGTGCCGGTCCATGCGGACTTCCAGGGTCTTCATTCCCTGCGTCAACAGGAAGGCGTCAAACGGGTTGGCGCTGCCGCCGATCAACACGTGCCACTTCCAGACCCTGGTCTTCATGAGCTCAATATCGCGGCCCAGCAAGACCCCGCCAATGGCAGAGCCATGACCATTCAAAAATTTGGTGGTTGAATGATAAACAAAATCGACTCCGTACCTGAAAGGTTGTTGCAGGTAAGGTGTTGCGAAAGTATTGTCGACGGTGACAATGATGCCATGCGATTTAGCCAAAGCGGTCACGGCTTCGATGTCGACGCATTGGATCGTGGGATTCGCAGGCGTCTCGATATGGATCAGCTTGATCTTGTTATTCCTGATGGCTTCTTCCAGTAATCCCAGGTCACGCATATCGACAATCAGTGTTTTGATTCCCGCAGCGTCAAGGACCTTATGCATCAGTTCATAGGTTCCGCCATACAGGGAAAAATGCGACAGGAGGGTATCGCCCGCCTGCAGGTTGCTCATGAACATCGTCGTCATGGCCGCCTGTCCACTGGCATGGAGCAGCGCCTTCAGACGAAGCGGCGCGCCATCTCCATCCTTCAGCCTGAAAGCTTCGAGGGCGGCGATCGTTTGCTCTGCGACCTTAAAGGTGGGGTTGCCCCAGCGACTGTAAATATTTTCCTTTTCCTTGCCCGCAAATCGTTCCATACCCTGTTGGGCCGTCTCAAAGGTAAAGGTTGATGTGGCGTAGATGGGCGGGATATGCGCGTATTCCGCGTGGCCATTTCCTGCCGCGTGCAATGCAACGGAGCTGATCCCGGTTAAGCTGAATTCTTCACTCATGGTATTAATGTCCCCGGCGACAAAAATAGCTGTTAATTGGTTAACCGTTTTAGCTTGCCGGGCCGGCTGCCGAATTCAAGGATAGTAGTAAAAGATGACAGAACCATTCTCACCGGGTCCGAAATGGGTTAGAATTTTCCCGACTCTTCCCTGGGAATCCGGAACGATGGTGTAAGTAGCGCCGCCGGAAGGCAGCCCGGCTGCGACTCCGGTAATTTTATTGATGACATTTTTCGAAATGACATCATAATAACCGCCAAATCCATCGTATAACAACAAATAAACAAGGGGCCCGATGGTTGCAGCCACTGCAGGATTATACAGCGGGTTGGGATAAGGAGAATACCCGAAATAAACCTGGCCCGAGAGCGTATCGCCCGTGCCGGTATTGTTCGGATAGTAAACAGTTTCGCTGGAGATGTTTCCATTCGTTATGACCAGCGTGTCGATCTGGTTATCCGTTCCGCTTGCGTCAAAGAGCAGTGTTGAGGCGATCGCATTCGGCGGGTAAGTAAAATGATTGACAAAGCCCGAGCCGCTCAGACTGCTGTCACCGATGATCCTGTTCTGTCCGTCGTAAGCCAGGTGATGAACATCACCAGTATCCCCCGATCCAAAATCCGAGAAGGTATACGAATCCGGGACTCCATTTCCACCCGGATTGAACACGATTTCGATGCTGTCGGCGGAAGCTGTGCCGCTCGTCGTGTCATAGGCCATCTGCCAGAGTCTGGCAAGATGGTGACTGCTGTCATAGATGACCGAGTCGATGATTTGGGTCAACGGGCTGAGGATCCTTGCCGATGAGGCATAATAGAGTTTGTCGGTCGGCGGCGGCGCTGAACTGCTGCTGTTTTTCCTGCAGGATAAGATGGCCATTCCGGCAAAGCAGGCCAGGATCATCTTTTTCATGATAGGACGATGGGTCTCAGTTTTAATTGGGTTCAAGCAGGTGGCAGGCAAATCTAATCCAAGCGTTTGACCGCGGTCCGGTGCGATATTTATGGTAACCGCGGTACAAAAAACTCCCCGTTTGTCACTGCCACCGTTTTGCCCGACAGAAAATCATACAGGTAATTCCCCGTAAACGTTCCACGCATATCCTTAGACGTTATAGCGCTGATCGTTATCGTAAAGGTTGAAGGCGCCATGCCGCTTGCGTCGTCAATCGTATAGTCCACAAAGGCAGGCGAATTGTAGCCCGTGTAAAAATCCGCGAACACCACCAAACTACTATTCGTGCTTTCATAAGTGCCTGTCGGAAGGCTCTTGCCATTGACCTGGATGCTCAGAATGATGGCTGTGCTGGTATCCTTGCTCACCGCGTTCATTCCAAAATCGGTTTTGGTCGAATCCTGCAGGTCGGTGCCAATTTCACCAACGACATAATTCCAGGTAACCAGGGAATCATTTACATTGAACTTTACGTAATAGCTGCTGGTGGAAGAGCTGCTTTTCTTGCAGGAACTTATGGTCACCGCACAGAGTGCCGTGATCCAGATGACTGACAGAAATCTTTTCATAAATGTGAGTTAGCGTAGTCGATAAAACGATAATTTTCAGATCATATTTCCGCGAAAACGCGGGCCGTTTCAATATGCCCAGCGGACGAGGGTCGCGCCCCAGGTAAAACCGCCGCCGAAGGCGGCAAATACCAGGTTGTCCCCTTTTTTCAGCTGGCTTTCCCAATCCCATAAGCACAGCGGGATTGTCGCCGACGTCGTATTGCCGTATCGCTGGATATTGATCATCACTTTGTCCCTGGTCAGCCCCATCCTGTTGGCCGTCGCATCAACTATCCTTTTGTTGGCCTGGTGCGGCACCAGCCACGCGATGTCATCGCCCGTGAGGTTATTTCGTTCAAGTATCTCGGCGCTGACATCGGCCATCCCTTTCACGGCGAACTTGAAAACTGCCGGACCCTCCTGGTAAATATAGTGTTCCTTGCCGGCTACGGTTTCATAACTTGATGGGCGAAGGGACCCGCCCGCCTTCATGTGCAGGTGGGGGGCGCCGCTGCCATCGCTTCTGATGATGGTATCCATGATGCCATAACCATCAAAATTCGGCTCAAGCAATACCGCACCGGCGCCATCGCCAAAAAGAATACAGGTTGTCCTGTCGCTGAAATCCACGATGGAGCTCATCTTGTCCGCCCCGACGACAACTACTTTTTTATAACGACCGCATTCGATCATGGCTGCTCCCACCGTCAAGCTATAAATGAACCCGGAACAGGCAGCAGCGAGATCAAAGCTCCACGCATTTTTTGCTCCCACCTTATCACAAACCAGGTTTGCCGTAGAAGGAAAGAACATATCGGGCGTGACGGTGCCGACAATGAGCCCGTCGATTTCGTCCGGGCCTATTCCGCGTTTTTCACAAAGCTCTTTGACTGCCGGGGCACAGAGATCGGATGTGCCCTTTCCGGGTTCCGTCAGTATCCGCCTTTCTTCAATCCCTGTCCTGGCCCGAATCCATTCATCGTTGGTTTCGACCATTTTTTCCAGATCAGCATTGGTCAGTTTTTGTTCAGGCACATAGCCGCCCAGGGCCGTGATGGCAGCGCGAATTTTCTGGTTCATCAAGATGGTTAACGTTTAAGAATTAGGTTTTTACGCTGTCTGGGTACCGGTAAGTCTGCAAATTTACTAACAATCTGATATCTTCTGTTTTTTAAACTATTTTAGCGGCCATGATCGCTTTCGTCCGCGGAAATTTTGTGCGCAAATCGCCGGCTACCGTCTTCGTAGACGTTCATGGCGTTGGGTACGAGCTCCAGGTCAGTTTACACACTTATTCAAAAATCCGGCATCTCGACGAAGGCACCCTTTTAACCTATTTTCATGTCCGGGAAGATGCCCAGACGCTGTATGGTTTCTTCGAACAGGCCGAAAAGGACATGTTTTTGCATTTGATCAGCGTGTCCGGCGTGGGTACCTCCACCGCCCGGATGATGCTTTCTGCCATGAAGCCCGAAGAAATTGCGCGTGCGATCATTAACGGCAACGGTGCGCAATTGGAAAGCATCAAAGGCATCGGCAAAAAATCCGCGGAAAGGATCATCCTGGAGTTGCGGGACAAGGTTCGCAAATCCTTCACGGATTCAAATATTTCCCCATTGATAAACAATAGTTTGGAACAGGATGCGTTAGATGCTTTAATCGCTCTCGGGATCGCCAAAACGGCTGCGGATCAGGCCTTGAGAAAGGTATTTCTGCTGAGCCCGATGCCACCAAAGTCGAGGACGTCATTAAAAAAGCACTCAAAATCTTGTAAGCCTATTGCGAACAGCTCTACCTAACTAATTCTTGAGGAAAGGTTGACTCGATTTTTCCAGATAGTTTGCAAATCGGCCGTGCTCGCCATGCTCATGGTTGTCCTGCTCCATGCGAGCGGACAGGCACACCCCTTCCAGCAGAGAAGCGATACGACAATT
>JAJPJP010000272.1 GCA_021324175.1 Chitinophagia bacterium | reverse complement strand
TGGTCTCATTAATTGATAGCAATTGAAAAGGGAAGGGTTTTAGGCGGCAGGCATTCGTGGTCATTGCAGACCATGAACTCCACCGTTCCGTTCAGCCTGGTTTTCACCGCTGCTTTTAGTTTCACGACCTGCACAAAATCCACTTTATCCGAATATCGTTTTACATCCACATCAAATACGGCCTCATGGTATTTTTCCATTTTGCCAAGCTCTTCCACATTTCCAACCCGCGTGACCAGCGGATTTTTTCCGAATGTAATTTTCGTAGGCAGCGGTCCCCCATCCGGTGTGGTTTGGGAATAGGTATGCCAGCCATTATCGATTGCCGCCGTCAGGTGAATCGCATAAGTCTTATCCGCGGTTTTTTTTGCAGTAAATGCCCAGCGATAGGGTTGCTGTGCACGCACAGTTAGAAAAAGGCCAATCGCCAGAACCCCCAAAATAATCCTATGCATCAAAGTTATTTTTAGTAAGACACGCAAAACGGCAAAAAGGGGTAATCCCTTTACCAAAATAGGTGGGAAAAAACAGGCTCTACCCTATAAAAAAAAGGAGAAAATATAAAAAAAGAAAAATAGCGCTCACAATGCGCTCGCGCAAATAGCGCAGGGAACCGGACATTTTTTTCTCTACGGTCTTGACCGAGATATTTAATTTTTCAGCGATCTCACGGTAGGAAAGCGCTTCTTCGCGGTGGAGTAAAAATATATTGCGCATGTCTTCTGGCAGTTCCGCCAGGCAATCCTGCAGGAGTTTTTTCAATTCCTTATACGCAAGGTTATCGTCCTGTACAACAGCGAGTGTAAGATCTGCCAGCCTTTTTTCCAGATCCACGGACGCTTTACTCGCGCGCAACGCCTGGAAGGCTTGGAAACGGGCCGCCTGGTGGAGATAATGATGGAGGTTTTCAATGACAGCAGTCTCACGATTCTTCCAAAGCGAGAGGAAAACCTCCTGCACACAATCTTTCGCGGACTCTACTGAACCCAAAAAATTATAGGCCCTGGCAAAGAGTGAATCCGAGTACCGGCGCATGATTTCCCTTAGCGCAGACTCCTCACTTTTTGCGAGCAGCCTGAGCAATTCAAGGTCATTATAGGTAGAAAAATCCGGCACAATGAAGCGATTATTAAGTAATCATGAATTCATTGTAAAATAAGTAAAAACTTCTAGAAAAGGTGTTAATATTCTTTCTCGAAAAGAAGAATTTCGTAATTGCAAAATAAATTTTATTTTAATTCTACAAAATTGTCTTTCCTGTTTATGTCGGCCATCCGATGGGTTGGGTCAATCTCTACATTAAGAATTTCAGAGAGTTTGCGATCAATAATAACTGTATAAACTGGATCAGTCCATTTCCAGGGCTCATGAATTATTCGCGGTATTTCAAAAGACTCACGCTCCTTTAGGCCAAACATCAAATAAGCAGGTATGTATTCTAATTCTTTACTGCTGTCTCTGAAGGTAACCATCAGGTCAATTGGCATAGGGATCTGACCATTATTCCTGATTCTGACCTTGGTTACCCCGTTCTCTTCATAAACACTAGCAATCCCATAATCTATTACTTTGATAGTGTTTATCCAATACTCTTTATACCAATCAAGTTGCAAACCGCTTACTTTTTGCGCGACCTGGATAAAATCGTTGGCATTGGGATGTTTGAATTTCCACCAGTTATAATATGCAAGCATTATTTTATCTCTAACTTTATCCCCAACTAAATAGCCAAGCTGTTCCAAAAAAATTGCGCCTTTAACATATGACCCTTCTACATAAGCCATTTTTGTATTGAAATGATCTGCGTGAGTCGTTAACGGTTCTTCTTCTTTACTATTGACTAAAGTCTTGTACAAGCCAAAAAACCTTCCTGGTTCAAAATCTTGATTAGAAAACAAATGATATCCAATTCGATTTTCATAATAAGTGACAAACCCCTCATCCATCCATGCGTACATTGACTCATTCGTACCAAGGATGCCTTGGTACCAGCTATGCAACCATTCATGAAGCCAGCCTGCAGGCTGCTTAAGCAGTGTCGCCATTGGATATTCCATGCCCCCATCGCCGCCATGTATAAAAGAAAACTGCTTATATGCATATCTTCCACATATTTTTTCTATTATCGGCAATGCCTTTTCTGCCTTGTTGAGAATAGCCATCCAATTAGAATCGGCCTCATTCGTCGGTTTATAAATAAGATGAAAAGTTAAATCATTTCTAGTTTTTTTTGATACGTGTTTGAATTCTGGGTCAGCCGCCCACATAAAATCATGGACATTTGGTTCATAAAATATCCAAGTCATATTATTCCCCGGAGGCCGCGAAACTTTTGTTCCTTTTGGCTCATAACCGTATCCAATTTGTTTTGAATTTTGTAAATAACCTGAAGCTCCAATAAGATAAGTTTTGTCAATATTAATTTTAACGGTATAATCACCCCAGACTCCGTAGAACTCGCGAGCGACATAAGGTGTAGGATGCCATCCCTCATAATCATATTCACAAATGGCAGGATACCATTGACTCATCGAATAACGGACTTTTGTTATGGGATTATCCCTCCCGCTACGCCTTATTTGAATAGGTACCTGCGCATCGAATCCAATATCAAATATAACGCTTGACTTAGGCAAAATCGGTTCTGAAAGATTTACTACTAAAATGGTCTCTTCAATAGTATAGATTTGTGGTACTCCGTTCATCTTAATCGAACTGATGTGCTGATAACCAATTTCATCAGGCTTAAGATATAATATCCGACTACCAATTCTCTCGTCCCCATTACCCGTTTTTTCCAGCTCTCTGTTCCGAGTATCCATCATGCTTCCCGGTTGAAAAGCGTTCCAATAAAGATGGTAGAATACTTTATTTATAGTATCAGGCGAATTATTAAAATACTGTAGCTCTTCTTTCCCTGTAAATCTATTAGTACTAACATCAACCTTAATGTTGATAGTATATTTTACTCGCTGTTGCCAACGATCGGTCTGAGAAAAAATAATCGATGGCAAGAATAAAAATATCGATATCCAAAATGTGATGTATCTTTTTTCTAATTCAAAAATAAAAATAGACTTTCTAGTTTTCCTATATTCATTATTTGGTAAATGCAGTCGTTTAATCATCGGGGTATTTTTAAAATGAGAGTAATGTCAAAACTTTAGCACATAAAATATTCGTTCAATAGATATGAATAGGAATGCGGATGAAGAACTAATCCAGCATATTTAAATGAAATACACAATTAATTATTGACCATTTTATAGGGTAGCCCGATTCAAATACTTATAAACACCACTGAAATGAGGTCCAATCTCATTGTTGTAGTGCGGATTGAATTATTTTTTTCACGTCTGTATTTGTGTCGGGAAACCCACCCAGACCTGACAACAAGATCTTTCCATTTTTATCTATTAACAATGTAAATGGAGCTCCATCGATCTTGTAGTAATCAAGCAACCCGGTTTTAAAACCTTTAGCATTCGCAAATAGATTAATATCGCTCGGATTAGTGTATATGTCCTTATATAGACTATTGATCCAGGTTTTTTTATTTTCATCAAGATTGATGGAAATCACCTTAAAGTCTTTATTACCCTTAAAAGCGGGGGCTAAACTGTCTTTAAACCGTTCATAAAACATTGCGCAGCCGGTGCAGCCAGTAAACCAGCAATCAACCATAACGACTTTTCCTTTGAAGGAAGAAAGCTCTACATTATTTCCTGAAGTATCGATATAAGAAAAATCATATGCCTCTTTTCCTTTTGCCAATACTGCCTTGGCAAGAAATGCTTTTTTTATATAAGGGGACTTAGTCAATTTAAAGCCTTCCTCCATACAATATTGGAACTGTTCAGAACTAGAAGTAAGTCCCCACGAAATACTAAATGGATAAAACATCAATTGCCCAATTAATCTATCAAATAATACTCCCTTGTACTCCTGAGCTATTTTTTCAAATACCTTCTTTAAAGTCGGTTTCCTCCCGAATTTAACATAGTAGTCGGTTTGTATTTTATTTATTACATACGATCTCCAAGCCCATGACCTTTGCAAAATCAATGAATTTGATGTATCGACCCCTAACATAAATTTATTTTTATAGTTAGCAATTAATTCCTTTCTGAACCCAGGGGTAAGCGCAGATCCCTGAATCCCCACCGTATCCGAACAAAGAAGATCTTCAATGTCGGAAACAAAAAGGTTTCTAAAATTGGCCTTCACTTCTTCATACAATAACTTATATACGATTGGAGATATCTTTGACTTAAAATTGTTCAAAATCGCGAGATTATCTAATTCGAACTTATTAACTCTATTGTAAAAAGAATCCAGCCAATTGCGGCTTGAATATATTCGCCGGTATGGCAGAACCTGGGCTGAGTATGTCCAGATAGAAGGTATCTGACCCTGGCATTGATATTTTGCAGATCCTGGTCCGCTATACAACGCTGATACGTCATATTGCTCATTCATTGTAATATTAATATTGATATCGTCTCCAGGCTCGACTATACCATCATAAATTAGTCCTACCCCGTGAATATGCCTTTTAAATAACATAACCATCCTACTTAGATGCCCATAAGAAGGAAGATCGAATTTAAATTTTCCCATTGAATCAGGATCTACCCATAGTGTTATTAGACTGTGTTCGGAAAGTCCACTTCTAATTCCTTCATCGTCATATTGAATGCGTAAACTGTCACCATTTTGATAATCCAATATAGTTCCATGATAATGTAATTCTTTTCCTTGCGAGCTCAAATATTGAGAGAAACTACTTGTGCTATTGTTATTCCAAAAAGAAAAACATACAAATAACAACACTAAAATATTCATATATACATTTTTATTTATTGAACTAAAAAGGTCGCATTCCTAAAATCAAATGGTAATCTTGTAAAGAGCCCAACTTTTCACTTAGTGTTAGCTTGGCCTAAGAAATGCACCAATGTTTATATTCTACCTAAATTGTATGTCATTTCTTTTCAGCAGTTCGTACTTTGAAGCCCATAAAAACTTGCGAATTGTATAATTTGTTTGTTCGCGATGATTTGATCATTTATATTTAGTAAGTAAACCCAGGTATCACAACCTGAGACAGGTTTCCTTACTGCTTATCCCAAAATCGATAATGCACCTTGGTTTTTGACATCGTTTAATCCTTTCGACGCCTCTGTTGACAGTTCACACATTGTTCGCCTTCACTAACACTTACCTGACATCTTTATCGATGCCTTTTCCTTTTATGCTCACTACCACAACTCTTAATTGCAGCAGCTAAAGGTGGTTTGATAGCTGCTCCTGTAAGCCGCTACCGATGGGTCTCTCATCATCGTCTACACAGCATTAAATAACAAACTCAAAGAACTAATTTGAGATCGCTCTCTATTCGTGACACTCAGTACCCAGTATTCTGAGTGATTTTAGAATTGTTTTGAATTTCGGAAAATGGGATAGGATACAAAGTATCCGTCGCAACCCAAGGTATTTTTTCACTTCCTAAGATAGCATTTGACCTGCCCGTTCTATTTAGGTCAAGCCACCTATGACCCCATTCTGAAAATAGTTCAACCTGTCTCTCATGATAAATTGCGTTTAAAACGGAATCCTGATTCGTGGGTCCTGAATAGGGATTGAGACCGGCGCGATTTCGGATGATATTCAAATTATTAATTGCTGAGAGAATTCCATTGCCAGCGCCATTCGCTTCAGATTCTGCTGCTATAAGGTATAATTCGGCTAGTCGAATAACCATCGAATATTCAGTTAAAGTAGAACTTGCCTGCACTTTATATTTATAGGGAAAATACCAAGTATTGATTCCATCGGAATAGGTGCCTACCCAATTGATTAGTCTATTGTCGCCGGGTTCAAACTCAGACATGATAAAAGTACTTAGCGAGACTAAAGTCGGAGCTGAGGTTAAAATAAATAAATTCCCTTCATTTGTATTCAGTCCCGGACTAACCGGTAAAAGCTGCCAAATTGCCTCATTGCTGTTTTTTAAAAAAACACTGTCCAAAGAATTTAAACTATATAATGATGAGTTGTTGATAACCGTGGTAGCCTCCGCTTCAGCACTATCCCATTGTTGGGTGTACAAATAAACTCTTGAAAGAAGAGCCGTTGCCACCCATTTATTTGGCCTTATGCGCTCACCTTTTGAATAAGAGTAATCATTACCCAGTAAATTTTGTGCATCCTTGAGATCTGAAACTATCTGCTGATAAACTTGGGTCGAAGGTGTTCGGGTAGCGATCGCGTTTACCTGATAGTCTGATGTAACATGTAAGGGCACATCACCAAATAAATTTGTCAAATAGAAGTAACAAAACGCCCGGATAAATTTCGCTTCCCCATTCAACTGTTGACTCACGGGAGAACTAACTCCATTTTTCTGTTGTAACCCTTCCAAAATAACATTTGTTGTATATATGTAAGTATAAATTTCAGACCAAAGTGTATTTAACGCTCCATTCGTAGCAGTAAGAGAATTATTCGCAAACTGAATATTATCACTGTTGGTAAAAAGATTTATAAATTCATCGGCGCTTAAGCCGGATAGCTGCGTAACACTTTCATAACTGCCACTCGCAAATCCAGTCGATATCATCATCCTCGTGTATATACCAGTAACCAGGCCTGTTGCGCTGGCATCATTAGAAAAAACATCTGAAGCCAACAGCTTATTCGGAGGAGAGGGAATATCCACAAACTTTTTGCAACTGCTTACCACACTTATTATCAATATAATAGTTATAATGAAAATTGTCCTTAAATATTTGGAAAATGACATAATAATGGAATTTAGAATGTTAATTGAAAACCAGCATTTATTGTTTTTAAAGGAGGTAAAGCAAAGACACCATTTGACTCAGGATCAAGCCCCTTAAATGATGTTAATGTGAAAAGGTTCTGTGCCTGGATGAAGATCCGAGCTTGCTGAAGTTTAGCTTTTTGAATTATTTTTTGCGGAAGCCGATATGATAGAGCAATATTCTTTAATCTAATAAATGAGGCATCGCCAATTTCATTATCACCTAATGATCTGCCATAGGCAAAAGCCAAGTAAGCAGGAAATCCCGCGCCCCCTCCAGTGGTAAATTTCTGTACATTGGTATTGTCACCAGGTTTTTGCCATCTGCTAAGAACTTCAGTAAGCTGATTGCTCTCGCCTCCAGGTTGAGTGTTGGATGTTGTAAACAATGCATTGTTCCCAGTTTGTTTTACAAACTGAAACAAAAAGTCCAATTGAAATCCATAAATAGATAAGCTATTTTGGAGTCCTCCATAAAAATTCTTCGCAATTTGTTTAAGAGGCTGGAGATCGCCTGGATAATCCAATCCTGTTCCACTCCCATCAATATCCTGATATTTATAGATTCCTGTGGTTGGATCAACTCCCAGTGAATGGAATCTTTGTTGAATATATAAAGATTTACCTACCGCATAAGTATACTCATAAGGTGAACTTTTGATGTTGGGATAAGAAATTAGTTTATTTCTGGGTATAGAAATATTAAACGAGGATGTCCATTTGAAAATCGAATTGCCAACGTTGATTGTATTTAGCGATATTTCTACACCAGTGTTTTGAACCAATGCAGGCAAATTTCCCTGTATAAATGATAAACCAACGCTAGGTGGTAAAGCATAATTCACCAGCTGATTACCTGATCGGTTTTGGTACCAATCCGCCGCAAATAGAATACGGTCATTCATAAATCCAAGATTGACCCCGATTTCCAGTTTTTTATCTTTTTCCCATCCAAAAGTTGGATTAGCCAGATTGATAGGATAGAATGTAGTGCTATTTTGGAATGAATAACCAGTACTGCCAAATAGTTGCTGATAACCGTAATCAGGTATTTGATCGTTTCCGGTAGTACCATAACTCCCCCTGATTTTTCCGAAACTTAGAAATGAAAGATTTTCTTTTAAAAAAGTTTCGTTAGAAAATATCCAGGCCGCTCCAATTGCCCCAAAATTTGCAAATTGGTTACCAGGACCAAACCTGCTGGATCCATCCCTGCGGCCTGTTAAATTTATAAGATATTTATCGTTGAAATTGTAATTGGCTCTGCCAAAAAAAGAATTATACCGGTATAAAGAGTATGAAGTCCCTCCACTCGTTAACTGGCCAGCGGAATTGATGTCCTTCAGGAGATCATCATTGGTATACCCTGTAGCATTTATCACCGATCCAGATTCAAGAGTTTGGAGAAATGTCGTGCCTATTAAGATACCAATCTTACTAAAGCCGATATGTTTTATCCAATTTAGTTGCGGTTCAATATTCCAAGTCTGTACACTATTGTTTGCAAAATTTGAACTTCCCGTTGTCACGCCATAAATGGGATTATTCGCTTCGATCGGGAATGTTGTAATCTCTGCAAGTGCTGTTCTGCTGAAACCCAGGTCAGTTAATATTTCCAAAGTAGGAAGTATTTGGTAGCTCAAACTTCCATGACTAATCAGGTTGTTGCTGGTAAGGATGTATGAATTTCTTATATCCGCGTAGGGATTATCACGCACATGAGCGGGCCACAGAAGATTCCCATTGGAATCTATTAAATTGGGCACATTAGGAGAAATAGTGGTAGCGGGGGTTGGATCATATAGCGGTTGATTATTATTTTCGTTTAAGTAATTAACACTAATGACAGATTTGAATTTTTGATTGTCCGAAATATTATTAAAACTAATATTGGCCGACCCTCTTTTATCTGAAAAATCTCCTGGGAATACGGTTCCGACTTTGAGGTAATTACCACTAATTAGGAATTGCGTATTTTTATTTCCACCGGAAATAGAAATCTGAGCATTTGCATTATGGGCGGTTCCACCAATGAACTGTTTTTGCCAGTTTGTATATTTAGTGGTATCCCAGGAAAATAAATCCGGAGCTGAGTTGATGGTGGGGACCAGACTATCGTTAGCGAACGCTTCCCTTCTCATCGCTAAATACTGTTTCGTATTGAGCAAATTCATAAAATGTCCTACTTGGGAAGTACCGGTGGAAAGATTCACATCAATTTTAGTCTTCCCTGACTTTCCTTTTTTTGTAGTGATAAGTACTACCCCATTAGCACCCCTAGATCCATAAATGCCAGTAGCATCAGCATCTTTTAAAATATCAATGCTTTCAATATCCAATGGATTTAAAAAATTCAATGGATTAAGTAAGTCGGCATTGGACGTTAGTCCATACCCAAGAAGTGAAGTGGAACTGCTCGTCGTCGAATATGGAATTCCATCGACGATGTACAATGGTGCTGTTCCTGCTGCAATCGAATTTAGTCCGCGTATCTGAACGCTAACTCCGCCGTTAGGAAATCCTGTTTGTTGTACGATATCCATACCAGGTACGCGGCCTTCAAGGGCCAATAAAGGGTTGGCCACAGGCTGGTTCCCGATTTCCTCACTGGTAATTGTGGTGACATTTCCGGTATTAAGCCGGGCAGTCGTTGTGCCATATGCAATGACCTGAACCTGGTCCAACTGGCTCGTGCTATGGAAGAGCGCGACATCAATGGTATTTTTGCCATTTAATTTTATCTCCTGAGCAATATAACCCGTAAAGGAGATTACCAACGTAGCATTTTCCTCTACGTTCTTTAATTCGTAGTTCCCATTAGCATCCGTCGAAGTTCCTTTTCGGGTACCCTTTACCGTTACAGATGCTCCGGCAAGCGGAGCACCGGTGGAATCGGTGACGCGGCCGTGAATATCACTTCCTTTAAAAGTCGACTGCGCACGGCTTAACTGTGGTGGTTTTGGACTCAGCACAATATAGTTGTCCGAGATCTTGTATTCTATCGGCTGGTTCTTAAAGACCATGTCAAGGGCGGCAATGAGTGTCACGGCGCTCACGTCAATGCTGACGGGCGCAGCATGGCTGATGAGGTCTTTGCCATAAATAAAGTTTACGCCGCTTTGTTTTTCGATTGCGCTCAGGACCTTTTGTAAGGGTGCATCTTTCATCGACAGGGTGATCGGTTGAGAGTACCCCTTAGCGCCGGCCTCGAGGCAGGCCGCAACAACAAGGATCGCTGTGAGCTTCATAACCAACAGGTTTTTGGATCGGAAAAGCCCTGCTCCCGGCAATGCTTTTCCATAAGCAGTCAAATGCATACTTTTGTTCAAGTTTTGGGTTAACTGAATAGAATTGTAATTAGTCGTTATGGTTTTTCATTTGGGTTGCCCAAACTAATTCCCCGCTTCGGGCCTAAACCGGAGCGGTTTTTATTTTGGGACCCTATTGCTGTTTTTCTTTTGAGTCTTCTACTGTAACTGTTTTACCGTCTATCGTGAATTGTACTTCTTTAGTCATCTCTAATAAGTTCAGCAGCCTGGACAGTGCCACGTCGCGCGAAATATTGGCGACAAAGACATCATGCACGGTGCTCTTATACACGATATCCATATCATACCAACGGGATACTTGTGTAAGGATATCCTGGATCGTTGCGCCGCTGAACCTGAAACGGTTATTCTTCCAGGCAACCACTTCGGTGGTATCCGCATCCGTAGAAATATGAATGTTGTCTCCGTTGAGCAAAGCCTGTTCACCCGGTTTCAGCGAATATTTTTCTGACATATTGGTCACCGTTAGTTTTACCGCACCTTCTAGCAGGGTTGTTTTTATTTCCGGCGTGTACGCGTTCACATTAAAATGCGTCCCCAGCACTTCGATCGTCTGGTTTGCCGCTTTTACTCTGAAAGGTTGTCTCGCGTTATGGGCCACTTCAAAATAGGCCTGCCCCGTGATCTCGACCATTCTCTCCTTCCCCGGGAAACTGGTTGGAAAACGGATCGAGGACATGGCATCCAGCCATACACGGGTACCATCAGCAAGTTTTAACTCATAGTCCCTGCCTTTCGGCGTGGAGACGGTGTTGTATATGATTTGTTGCTGTTTATCTGCAGGCACTGATTCATAAGCAAGGGTGCCATTAAATTTTTCTACCCTGGTCTTTTCTTCCGTAGGAATGATGCCATTGGCGAGGCTGTCCAGTTTTACCTGCGCGCCATTGCCAAGTGTCAGTACCGCGCCGGAATGACCGGGCTCTATATCATTTTTAAACCGAGTGGTCGCAAGTTTCGTTTCGGACTGTTGTTTATGTCCCGAAAACAAAAAATATGATGCCGTAGAAATTCCGAGAAAAAGCGATGCGGCAACCGCAATCCGCGCCCAGCGGCGACGCAAAGGAATAACGGGTGCAGGCGTCCTGATCCTGCCCATCACGGCACTTTCAATCTGCGCGATAATGCGGTTCCGGTCCGCCTGGCTCAATCCCGGGATATCTTTATCCGCCAGGATATCATGATAGGATTCCAGCAGCTTCCTCTCCTCTGCGGTGGCTGTGCCATCGAGATATTTGTTTAATAAAGCGTAAAAAAAATGCTTATCCATAACGATCTGTAACATGGAGGTTGCAAAAAAAGACCCCTACCCTATGGATAATTAATGATTTTTTAAAAATTATTTAATGATAAGTTTTTTTAGCAGCACGAGGCCCCTTGCCTTCTGTGTCTTTACGGTGCCGATGGCAAGACCGAGTTCTTCCGCCACCTCGCGGGAATTCTTGCCGTCCTTAAATATCATGGAGATTATTTTCTGACATTGCGGCGGGAGAGATTCCAACGCCGTGAATATTTCGCGGAAAGTCTCCGCACGGATGATATTTTCAATGGTGTCCTCTTCCATCCTTTCCATCCCTAAACCAATTTGGTCTTCAAGTACATGCCGTCTTTGTTTTTGCAGGCGGTAATTGATCGCCATATTTTTCACCGTGGTGTAGAGATAAGACCGGACTACCTTTATATGAAAAAAGTTTTGTCTCCGCTCCCACACTTTTACAAAAGCTTCCTCTGCGATATCTTCCGCCGCCGGCTGATCCGCCGTGATGCGAAAAGCAAACAAACAAAGCGCAGGATAAAATGCATGGAATAGCTGCGCCAGGCTCGTTTCCTCGCCCCGTCTGAAATCATCCATCCACTGCTGCTCCTCCATGTTCATGGAAATCGATTTTAAGCAGCGATCTCAATGCTAATGGTCATGCATATGCGAGTTATTAAGGTTTGTTCCAAAAAATAAAATAGCGCGGAACTCAACTTACCGTCATAGAGGCCGTAGGAGCCTGGAAACGAATAAGAGAGCCCGCGCCGTAGCGCGGGCACCCAACTTATCCTCTCGTTTCCATTCGAAATTTCCTACGTTTCTATGACGAGACTCAAAGCGAATGCCTTCACATTAGTTTATGAAGAATCGCAAATCTATTAATAGTTATCTATTCAATGATTGACACAGTAAATATAATAAAAAAATAAGTATGGTCGAATTCGACCGCATTTATTATGAAATATTCATTCAATTTTCTTTTTGAAATTGAATGAACGCTAAAAAGAAAAAGGAAATTAGAAAATTATTCGGCGCCTATTTAAAAAAACGCAGAATAGAGGTCTTGCAAATTAAAAGTGTGAGGCAATTATCTTTTTCATCTAACCTTGACCCCAGCAAATTAGGCAAAATTGAAAAGGGAAAGTTGGATATCCGATTCGATACGTTGATAGAAATTGCATTGACATACAAATTAAAGCTAAAAGACCTTTTCAATTTTAATATTGAGTTTTGGGAAAAGGAATCAGACCAGTAATTACTTATATTAGGTCTGATGTCAAATATTACATTCCTCTCATTTAAAATTATTTCAATGATATGGATGTTTACACCGGGTGAGGATTCAGGACCTGGTTTTTTCATCAAAAAATGCAGAAAGTTGCTTAACCTGAATTTTGGGGAATATCAACGGCAGTTCCTCATACTTCTTCGGCAAATCGAGATAATAAATTCTACTCATCTTCGAAATGTATCAATCTTTCGACATACAACACCTTTGATTAGTTTCGGAAATACCTATCTAAATAACAATGCAACTCCATACCAAATAGGTTCCAGGCAACGATTCTCCCGTTCTGGTCTATAAGGACATTTGCCGGAGAAGCCCCCGACCAGGGTTTATATAATGCAAAAATATCCTGGCCTGCCACCTGATACCAGGTAAGATGGTCGTCCAATATTGCTTTCCGCCATTTTTCACTTTTGTAATCATCCCAGGAAACTCCAATTACATTCAATCCCTTGTCATGAAACTCCTTGTAAAGAGGAACCAGGCTTGACCTGAATTCTTTTCTGCAAGGACCACAAGTAGAGCCCCAAAAATCAACAATTGTCAGCTTACTTTTATCAATTACTCCTTTTAAAGATATTATTGGTCCATTTACAGTGCTGGAACTGAATTCAGGAGCTAGGTTACCCTCGCTAAGTTGCAATACCCCCTTCATAAGCTTTCCATAATAGCTGTTTCTCGAACCCTCACCCATGTTCCTATATAGAGTCACAAAAAAAGAATCGCATCGAATGTAGGGCGGAAGACTCAAAAAAAAATATGGAAGAGATTTATTATAAAGATTAAATGCAAATACGTTTTTGATTTCATTTTCAAAAATCAGTTTTGTATTTTCGAGCGCTTCCATCAACTGATTATTATATTCCGTAGAATCTTTTAAGTAATCCAGATAAATTCTTAGTTTATAAATTCCCGAGTTCCAAATAACTAAAGGCCCGATCAAAATCCTTCGATCAATTTCTGCCCGACCGCCAATTACGTGAAAAGATGTATCTACAGCAAAATATTTATCAACTTGACTTCCTATTTTGCCTTGCAATTTTATTTTTTCATTATCTAACATGAACCGGCGTTCAAATTGGTATTTGGTATTACCAATTCTTAATATCACGAGTCGTGGACCATCTGAAATATGTCCCTGTAATTTGAATGCACCTTTTCTTACTTCACAAGAATCAATTGGCATTTCATGCCCCCCGTATATTGGTTCCAAAGACAACCTGACCATCTCACCTTCTTTAAGACCCATGATTGAACTCGTGATAAGAAACCTGGGGTTTTTCTGAGCATTTACACTCTGGTCGATCATTATAACAATGAAGAAGGTGACAAATGTTATTTTTCTTAATAAGTTCATAAATTATTTAATTTAGAAGCATCTTGAAATGCGGAATTTGATGATCTTGATAGGAAATTTTTTAAAAATTATTCATCTGGAACACTTGTATAGGCTCATTACTGCCTATGACTTCCGATCCGGAGATTACTAAAGTGTTATTTTTAAACAGGGCATAATTCCAAGAGAATGATGTTAACGAATCGCCAGTTAGTTCATCCCGAATCGTAAAATTATAGTAACCAGGAACAGCACTACTGCTGAGGTATTTCTTCCAGGAACTTACCGTCTTATAGGCAAGGTTGCTGAATTCTGCCTGCGTGGCTGGATTTCCCTCTATCGTCACGCTCATCGGCATACTTCCGGTTGTAAGATTGACAAACCGGACGCCCGCGGAACTATCGCTGTATGCAGGAATTTGGTCCTGCACAAACAGCGTGTCTGGGGCAACCGAATCGCCTGCCAGGAAGAAAGAATAAATGCCTCCGGCTGCCAGGTCAATAGTTCCATTGAACAATTCAAACTTGGGGTCAATAGCCGTTGTATCGGTATTTTGAACGATATAAAGGGTATTTGAGCCATTGAGGGGAGAATATACAGCTGAGCCTGTGTAGCCGATTGATTGCGCATTACCAAAATACTGAATAGGCGCTTGGGTACCAAGTATCGGGATGATAGGCTGACTGTTCGGGATTGCATTGATAATATTTAAGGCTGTCGGAGCGACAGTCACCGAACCGGACTTATGACAGGCCTCTGCAATCAATAAAAAAGCAATCACAGGCAGAAGTATTTTTAATCGATTTTGCATGGTTTTTTTGTTTATTCATCCATTGATTTATATTCATGTTCTCATTCCTCGCTAATAGCCGGCATTCTGTGTTAAATTTGGATCAGTCTTCAGGTCAGAAAATGGAATTGGCCACACCAGTTGGTTGGTATTGATATTTCCCGCTTTATAGGAAATCGTATCTAATGTGGACACAGCTGTCCCCCATCTTTTTAAATCAAGCCACCGATGCCCCCATTCGGCAAGAAGTTCTATGCGTCGCTCTTGTACTACAGCAGCCATAACCTGAGTTTGCGTTAAAGAGCCTGACAATGGACTTAAGCCCGCCCTTGTGCGAATCACATTCAAATCAGCAATAGCAGAGGCTATCTGACCTAATGCGGCCTCGGCTTCAGCTCTTATTAAATACTGCTCGGCGAGACGTAGCATCATGTAATACTCTGTGGCTGTACCACCAACTTCGTAATTGGAACTTCCTATTTTATATTTAAAAGGATAATAATAGGTGCCTGTCCCATCATTTGTGCTATCAATCCAGGCAGTCTTCCGCTGATCTCCCGTTTCAAAAGAAGCCAATAATTGGCTAGAAAGATACCAAATTGGACTACCGGTTGTGAGAGGGTTTGGTAAAATCCAATATCCTTCAATGGTTGCATTGCCCGTTCCGTTATTTGACGTGTTTTGTTGTAACTGCCAGATGGCTTCTGTACTGTTTGCAAGGAATATTCCATTGAGGGTATCCAGTCCAAAAAGAGATGAATTATTGATTACAGCAGTCGCCTGCGTAACCGCATTGGCAAAGGAATCTGTATATAAATAAACTCTGGCAAGTAAGGCCGTTGCTGCCCATTTATTCGGGCGTATGCGCTCCCCAGATCCTACAGAAAAGTCTGAAGGCAATGCAGATTGTGCATCAATCAAGTCCTGAATGATCTGTGCATATACCTGTGATTGCGGAGTCCTTGACAGGTAATTAATTTGATTGAAATCAACCGAGAGAGCGAGTGGTACATCCCCAAACAAATTGGTAAGATAGAAATAGCAAAAGGCGCGAATAAATTTAGCTTCTCCAGTTAATTCATTTTTTACGCTATCATGTAGTGATACTGAGGTGGATGCAGCTATTCCTTCAATCACTGCGTTTGCATTATAGATGTCAGAATAAGCTGGCGCCCAGAAATTGGTGCCTACAATACCATTGCTTGATAATAGAGAATTGTTATTGAATTCATAATAAGTCGGTAAAGCAGATCCATAATAGAACACCAATTCATCTGAAGACATGCCCCCAAATAATGTCGTATAGCCATTAGAAAATTGATCATTACCGTAATCGCGGGAGCTTAGGTTGATCATAGAAGAATAAATTCCTGCTATGGCTGCATTCGCTGTCACATCATTGCTAAATACCTGCGTAGTTGTAATCGTGTTGATTGGTGGTGACACGGAAACGAGCTTTTTACAACTAATGATCCCAATGGCAATAAGAAGTAAATAAATCAATTTGGCAAACCCTTTTTTACAAGTATTATTATTTTGCATTATAACCAAGTTTTAAAAATTGAGTGAAATACCTCCGGTAAATATTTTAGACAGGGGCATGCCTCCGAAATTATGGGTTTCCGGATCGATTCCTTTATACTTAGTGATTACGAACAGATTTTGTCCCTGCAAAAATAGATGGCATCCCTGCAACCCGGCTTCCTTAGCTATATGTTCCGGCAGGTTATAAGAAATAGAAAGATTGGTCAAACGAATAAAAGAAGCATCTGTGTAGCTGGCGTCTGAGTTGGAATAATCAAAATCTGATCCCTGAGGATTAGTGGTAAATCGAGCAAAGGCTGCGATATCGCCTGGCTTTTGCCACCGATTTAAAACTTCGACTGACTGGTTGCTGATATTACCAGGAATTTGTCCATCATTAAATGCATTTCCAGCCATTTGTTTTGTAAAAGAAAAAAAAGCACTCAATTGCCAGTTTTTATAGCTAAAGTTATTCCCCAGGCCACCTGTAAATTTCGGAGACAGGTTAAGCGCTACATACCGGTCATCTGTACCTGTACCTGGAGCGACGCCCCCATTTATGTTTATGATTCCATCATGATTCCAGTCGGCATATGTGTATTGACCCGTTTGTGGATTCACTCCAGTATAATGCAGGAGATAAACTTCATTTAGTGATTGTCCAATTTTTAATGAATTGTAATAAGGAGATTGGGCCAAATTTGGGTAAGCGATTAGTGTGTTTTTATTAATCCCAATATTGAAATTGGTTGTCCATGTAAAATTCTTCTCATTGATTACTTTCGCATTCAGCAGAAACTCCCATCCCGAATTCTGCACATTTGCGGGAGAATTGGCAGTTACAGAGGTAAATCCTGTAAATTCGGGAGTAGGAAAAGGCACCAGCTGGTTATTGCAACGGTTGCGATAATAAGCCGCTTCCAGGTTTATCCTATCTTTAAAGAATCCCAAATCTAATGCTCCCTCCAGTTTCTTAGTCACCTGCCAGTGAAAATTTGGATTCGGTTGAATTAAAGAAGTTAAGGCGGGTATCCCACCATATGGCAAAAGTGGAACGTAATTGCTATTACTACTCCATTGAGAAAGATATTGGTAATCGCCTACGTTATCGCTACCTGTGAGTCCGTAACTGCCTCTCATCTTAACGAAGCTAAAAACAGAAGGCAGGGATCTTTTCAGCCATTTTTCTTCGGATGCTATCCAGGCACCGCCTACAGAACCAAAATTGCCATACTGGTCTCCTTGTCCAAAGCGAGAGGAGCCATCTCTTCTTCCGTTCAAGTTCAAAATATATTTATCTTCCCAATTATAATTAATCCGGCCAAATATGGCGGCATACTTATATTGTGCTGAAAGGTTAACTGCCCTAATCGAAGGAGCGAAGGCAATTGAGGATATTAATACATCGCTGGTATAGCCGGATCCTTGGACCTGAAATGCATCCGTTTTTGTATTTTGTGCTGAGCCTCCTACAAGAATATTTAATTTCCCCTTACCAATGAACCCGTTATATTCAAGCTGTGGCTCTACAATCAAGTTCGTATTTTCGTTGGTTCCAAAATAGGATCTTCCTGTAGGATTATATACGGGATTCTGGGAAGCAATTGGATAAAATAGTGTTTGATCATTATGCGAATTATTGTATCCGAAATTTATTCGGAGTGAAAGTCCCGTGATTATTTGATAGTTCAAATTTAAATTGCTATTTAGAAAATTAGTCCTGGATGAATAGGGCTGCAACAAATTAGCAAATGGGAAACCAAAGGGTAATTGATTACCACCCTGAGCATTCCACTGACTATAATTTAAATTTCCATTTTTGTCATAAACAGGAGGCGCATCCGGTGGCAGGATAACTGCACTGGGTACACTTATCTGATCGGTTTGAGCCAGAGAATAGATACCAGTGAATGAAATACTCAACCTCTGATTTAATGCCTTATGGGTCAAATCGAAAGACGCACCGCCACGTTGATCAGCCCCGCTTGCTGTCAATATGCTATTCTGGCGATGGTAACTTGCCCCAACCCGAAATGTAGTACGGGCATCGCCGCCTGAAAGTCCTGCTTGTACGTCGGTGTTTTTGCCTAAATTACCCCACAAATATTTTTGCCAGTCGGTAAATTTAGTGGTATCCCATACAAGCAAATCCGGTGCATTTCCTTCAGTTGGTATTATATTATCATTTTTAAATGCCTCCCTCCGCATTTCCAGGTATTGCTGTGTATTGAGCATTTCCCAATGATTTGTTACAGCACTAATCCCTTCGTACGCACTCACATCAAATTTCGTTTTACCCGCGTTGCCTTTTTTTGTAGTAATTAAAATCACTCCATTTGCGCCACGAGAGCCATAAATGGCCGTCGCATCCGCATCTTTTAAAACTTCAACACTTTCAATATCTGCAGGATTAATACTAAAAAAAGGGCTTTGCCCTCCGGCAGGTGACAGACTTAATTGATCGAATCCAAACGAACCGGTATTATAGATTGACCCATTTATTTCTAAAACTGTTAATGGGACGCCATCAATAACATAAAGAGGATCAGAAATGAAGTTAGAGTTAATCGAGTTTCGGCCTCTTATTTCTACTTTAATTCTACCACTGGCATAACCATCCACCGGTGTTACAACCAACCCTGCGACGCGCCCTTGCAATGCCAGCAAAGGGTTCATAACAGGTTGTTTTTCTATTTCGGCGGCTGTTACCGTTGCAATATTACCTGTTGCATAGCGTTGGGAGGTTTTGCCGTATGCCTGAACAACTGCCTTATCAAGCTCGTCAGTAGCTTCTTTAAGGGTCAACGTCAAATGATCATTCGTACCGGCTTTTTTTATGGTCTTAGCCTCATATCCCACAAAGCTGATTGTAATCTCGTCGTCAGCCCTTATATCTTTTAAAGTGAATTCGCCGTTAGCATTGGTGGTAGTCCCTTTCTTTGTTCGCTTTATCACCACATTCGCGTTCTCGATCGGCTGTCCCTGTTCGTTAGTGACGCGCCCATGAATTTCAACCTGGGGGGATGCAGTTTCCGGAGTGGTTATCGAAGCTGTCTTCGGTTTAATTACCACGGTCTTTTCGATGATGGTGAAGCTAAATGGCTGATCTTGGAAGCAAATCGACAGCACCTCGTCGATCGAAGCGTTCTTTACATCGATGTCCACCGGTTTTGCTGCCTGAAGCATCTTGATCGTGTACACAAATTCATAACCGCTTTGCCGGTTGATCTCATCAAAGACCTTATCCAGCCGAGCGTTTTTTTCTTGCAGCGTGATCTGTTGAGAGTACGTTTTCGCGCTTACCTGGAGAAGAGCGCACAGCATAAGAATTGCGGTAATCTTCATAATCCGCAGCAGTTTGATTAATTCCGCCGGCGGCGGAATATAAAGAAGTTTTAAAACCATAACTTCGTTTTAGTTTGGGTTAAACAAAAGCAGTCCGTAACAGATTGTATAAATGGGTTAACCCGAACTACTCGCAGGGGAGTGGCTCAAACACTTCCCTGTTTTCTTTTGGATTAACCAGGATAACTCACTTTATTAAACAGATCTTATTCCCTTCAATTGTATAATGAAAAGTTTCAGTAGCTGCCAGGCGTTTTAATAGTTCCGAAATATTGGCTTTCCTGGAAACAGATCCACCAAAATTCAGGTCAGAAAAATCGCCCTGATAACTTATCTCCACATCATACCATCTTGCCGCCTGTCGCATGATCTCCTCAATATTAGTATTACTAAAACGGAACATGCCGTTCTTCCAGGCCATCACTTTTACAATATCCGTTTTGTTCTCGATTTCTATCGCCGATGTGACGATTGCCTGCTCACCTGGTCTGATGATCTTTGTTGAATTATCTGTTGAAACTTTTACCGAGCCTTCCAGCAATGTCACTTTGATATCTTTTTCATCCTGATAAGCATTAATATTAAAATGTGTTCCGAGCACCTGCACCTGTGTATTGCCGTTAGATACCGTAAAGGGCTTTGTTTTATCACGAGCCACTTCAAAATAAGCCTCTCCGGTAATCTCTGCTTTTCTTTCTTTAGGGCCAAAACTCACCGGGTATCGAATAGAGCTTTCTGCGTTGAGCCAGACCTGCGTGCCATCGGCAAGCGTGAGGGTGATCACCTTACTTCCTCTCGGGTTGCTCAAAGTATTATATAGTGTTTTCGTTATCTTCGGTTGTATATTACCGTTATACTCTATATTCCCGTCCGCTTTTTTTATCACCGCTACCGATGCTTCACTGGCGAGTTCGCCGTTTGCCGCACTGTCCAAAAATATCGTTTTGCCTGTTGACAGGGTAATCGTCGCGCGGCTCTTTTCCGGGGCCTTGATGTCTGCTGTTGACCCCTGCGTTTTTACTATCTCATTTTCCGTTTTATGATAAAAAGCAAAATAGCTTCCGCCGAGGATGATCCCGATCACTGAGGCGGCGGCGGCAACAGTCCACCATTTTTTGGTGTGGACGACCTTTGCTTTTTCGGGCGTGGAGATTATTTGCTTAAATATCTCTGCCGCCCTTTCGTCCGTCATCTCTTTATCGATCAATTGATTTTTTGAATCGATCAAGAGGGTTTCCTGCAAGATCAATTCCTTTAATGCGATTTCCATCTGCGGATCCCGGACAAGCCGCATCCATTCGGCGAACTCTTCCTGGCTAATGTTTTTATCCCGGTAAAGCCGGAATAAAGCGGTCAATCGTTGATTTGGCTCCATGTTATGATTATTATCAGACACCCTTGTTAAAAAAAAGGGGTAGTGAAAAATTAATTTTTATTTAGTGGTGGTGTAACCCTAGCAAAATAATTGGCAAGTATATTCCTTTGGCGTGCAGAAATTCTCGTACGGATTTGGTTGCCGCCATCATGTGCTTTTTTACGGTCTCCCTGGATATGCCCAGTTCCCTTGCGATCTGTTCGTGTTTCCAGCCTGCTATTTTGCCCAGTTGGAATACTTTTTTTTGTTGCGTCGGGAGGTTGGCGATCGCCTGGTCTAAAAAAGACTGGAGCTCGTTGAAATCGGTTACCGGCGATTCGGAATTATTTTGCAAATTTTCCCGGATATACACGTCTTCGGAAGCTTTTTTACGCAGCATGTTATAGATATGGTTGCGCACGAGCGTATTGATATAGGCGTTAAAATTCTCTATGGCGGCAAGGTTTTGCCTAGAGGTCCATATCTTGGCAAAGACGTCCTGCACCACGTCTTCCGCTTCGGTTACGGAGTGCAGCAGTTTCCAGGCAATAAACCATACTTTCCGCCGGTAATGATCAAAGATCATCCGGAAGGCCTCTGTGTCGCTATTAGCCAGTTGCTGCAGGAGCAGGGGTTCATTATAGTCCAGAAAATCCGTCATGAATTACCGATAAACTTAGGACAATATTTGGTTACCGCCAAGATATAACGGTGATGCGTAGTTGAAAAAATGGTGGCACGATGGATAATAATTAATTCGAGAATCGGTAAAAAACAATGGATAATTTTGTTCCTTTTATCCATTTCATCTTTCATCTTAAAAACAATATGATATGCCTAAAATAACTTATTTGCTGGGAGCAGGGGCAAGTGCTAATGCACTTCCGCTTATCAAAAAAGCAAAACAACCGGCGGCTGGCTTTTCTGTCTTTCCACCAAATAAACCAGGGTTGCCGGAAGAGCTTGTGCAATTCGTACAGAAATATAAAAATTCGGCCTTATCTAAAACCACCCTGGTTATAGCATTGGATGAGATCACCCGCAAATGCATGGAATTCGAAACCCCTGATCTGCTGGCTAAATTTTTACTGGAAACCGGAGACAACAAAAATTATATGCTTTTAAAAAGATTGCTGTCCAATTATTTTTCGGAGCAGCAGTCAGGAGTTGGACCGGGGAGAAAGCAGGCATTTGATTTTAGGGCATTGACCTTTCTGACAACCATATCGGCAAATAGTAAATTACCCGAAAATGTAAAAATATTATCCTGGAATTATGACAGGCAACTGGAGATAGCCGCTGAAAAATTAAAACCCGTAAATGCCCAGAGCCGAAGTAAAATTAAAAATTTTAATCCTTGGCCAAATTATAGGGATGGTGTCGAAGGAGAGCATTTCAGGGGCATTCCCTTTTTACTGCATCTTAATGGCATAGCCGGTTATAAGTATACTGCGGCTGCAGGGGCAGAAGAAGATGCCTCCATTTTCAATTTTGATGACAATATGGATCCGATGATCTCTTTTGCCTGGGAAGATGAATCCAATGATTCGAAAAATACTTTTAACTCTAAAAGGATCCAGCATTTGCAAAGTATTGCGGCAAATACCGAAATCCTTGTTGTTGTCGGATATTCATTCCCTTTTTTTAACCGCAAGATCGACGATGAAATTTTTAAAAGCGCGAGAAGCTCACTTTCAAAAATATATTTTCAGGATCCCAATCTGGATGGCAATCAACTGATCAATCAATTTGATCTGTCCCCGAAGCTCGCACAGAATCTTAAACATATCCGGGAAGTCGATAATTATTATGTTCCTTTTGAATTATAGCGCACTGTGATCGAAAAATCTTGTTCGCTGTTCGCGATTTGCAAACAAATTAATCCTATATTTGTCATATGAAGACACATAATGGCATGCGCCCGCAGGATATTGTAGTACTTCTAAAGATATTGACCATTGGAGATTCACCATGGCAGTACAGGGATCTCGCAAGTTCTCTTTTTCTAAGCATTTCTGAAATTTCAGAATCACTTCGTCGCAGTCATGCGGCGAGGCTGGTAGATGAAACCAAGCGAAAAGTATTTCGCCGATCGCTCATGGAGTTTATTGAATTTGGTTTGCGCTATGTATTCCCTGCCCTGCCGGGTACGATGGTGACCGGCATACCAACCGCGCATTCTCACCCATTTTATGCCGCGAAATTTAAAAGCGAATTAAACTATGCCTGGCAATATGAAGACGGAATGGGCCGGGGACTTGCTATTTCGGCGTTGTATCCGTCTGTACCCAAGGCGGTAATACAGGATGGCAAATTATATTTTTTACTCGCCAGTATTGACATTATCCGTGTAGGAAGAACAAGAGAATTAAAAGTGGCATTGCAGGAAATTCGAAAAAAAATACTGCTTGACTGATTAATCAGAATGCGGTGAATAAATGCTCCAATCGCCGCATAATTTGCGGCGAATAATTGGAAATGCGGTGAATAAGTCATATATTCACCGCATAATCTGCGTGAAATGTATATCTATCAACAAAAAGAATGGCCCCGTTTCCGGTGGGACCCCGAAAAACTCGCTGACCAACTGAACGGTGTGCGGCACCGGCAGGGGCGGCTTCTTGGCCGAATGGAAGGGCTCGGCTTCCATCTGCGGGAGGAGGCCACCCTGCAAACGCTTACCCTCGATGTGCTAAAATCCAGCGAGATAGAGGGAGAGCTGCTCAACCCGGACCAGGTCCGTTCGTCTATTGCGAGACGCCTGGGTATGGATACCGGGGGATTGGTTCCCGCAGACCGGAATGTGGAAGGTATCGTAGAGATAATGGTTGACGCAACGCAGAACTATAGCGCATACCTTAGCGACGAGCAATTATTCAGCTGGCATGCGGCACTCTTTCCCACAGGATACAGCGGTATGCATAGGATCGTGGTCGGCGGCTGGCGCGATAATACCAAGGATGATCCCATGCAGGTTGTTTCCGGGGCGATCGGAAAACAAAAGGTGCATTTCCAGGCACCGGATGCGGACACGCTCCCCGACGAAATGCAGGCGTTTATCAACTGGTTCAATACAGAAAACAACCTGGACGCGGTCATCAAGGCCGCCATAGCACACCTGTGGTTTGTCACGATACATCCCTTTGATGATGGCAATGGCCGTATAGCCAGAGCGATCGCCGATATGCAGCTGGCCCGCTCGGATGGAAGCAGGCAGCGGTTCTACAGCATGTCTGCCCAGATAAGAAAAGAACGCAACGGGTATTATGATATCCTGGAAAACACGCAAAAAGGCGGACTGGATATCACTGCCTGGCTGCATTGGTTTCTTTCCTGCCTGGAAAGGGCCTTGTCCGCTACCGATGAGACCCTCGGCACTGTCCTGAAAAAAGCAACATTCTGGGAAAAATATGAAACCGTATCCCTGAACGAACGGCAAAAAATGATGCTCAATAAATTACTCGATGGGTTTACCGGAAAGCTGAATTCCTCCAAGTGGTCCAGGATCGCAAAATGCTCTTCCGATACGGCTGTCCGGGATATCAATGACCTGCTCCAAAAAAATATCCTGGTAAAAGAGGCAGCGGGCGGCCGCAGTACCAGCTATGCGTTGCGGGATTTTTGATAGATGGCTTTATAACGGTCATGCCTATCCCCAAAAAAATTTAACAATCGAAATATTTTTTTTTACAACAATTCCGATTATTTTGCACCCGCTTTTAGACGTACACATACACACCTGAAGGTGCTGAGGGAACAACGGGCCCGATGACGCACCAGGGATGGCCGGTTTACCAGTGCGGACACACTTGACCGGCGGGCAGTGTTACTTCAAAAACCGTTGACCTGATATTATTTAATTTTTTTTAAGCTATGCCGGAAGAAAAGATACTCGTGATCGGCGCGTGCGGCCAGATCGGCGTCGAACTTACCCTTGCGCTGCGCTATTCCTTTGGCGAAGAGGCGGTCATTGCGGCGGATATCCGTCCCGAACCCCATGTATTGCGCAATAGCGGAAGGTTCATCCCGATAGATATTATGGACCGGGAGACTCTTGCCATCCAGGTGCGCAGGTACCGGGTCACCCAGGTCTATTTTTCATCCATTAAACAACACCTGATCACGACTTAAATGCATATCCGGTTAACCATAAGCGTTATATTCTTGTTTCTGTTTCCGGCAATGCTGCCTGCGCAGATAGCCTGGAAGGGAGAAGCCCTAAAAATAAATGACAGCACATATAAGCTAGAGGCGGCCGCCACCATCGAAAAGGGTTGGCATATCTACGGAAGCGATGACACTGCAGATGGAATTTACGCGCTGAAAATATCATGTAAAAATCAGGAATTGCCGGTTACAAATGAAGCGGGGCTATTTGCTGATCCGCTCTTCAGCCGGAAGAAACTTTCCGTCTTTACAAAGAATATTATTGCTGCTAAGGAAATAAAAATAACGGGAACGGTTCCGGACAGCGCGGAAATATCCATCACCGGTTTTGCCTCCAACAATATTTCCTTTCTGCCCATCGAAGAAAAATTACACGTAGCCCTTCCGGGCGGACAAAGGCATGCTGATCCCCTTTCAACGACAACACGTCTGCAACCGTTGGTTACCTGCGGAGCGGAGTCGAAGCCAGAAAGCAATGCTATGACCATATTCCTTTTTGGACTGCTTGGTGGTCTGCTCGCCTTATTGACCCCTTGCGTATTCCCGATGGTGCCATTGGTCGTCTCTTTTTTTGCAGGCAGCAGGGCTGGAAAGGACCGTTCGATCCGGCTCGGTTTACTCTATGGTTTTTTTATCGTCCTGCTCTATCAGCTGGTCAGCCTGCCCTTTCAACTTCTGCACGGGCTAAGCCCCCGCCTGCTCAATGATATCGCGACAAATCCATGGGTCAACCTGCTTTTCTTTGTCGTCTTTGTCGTTTTTGCCTTATCATTTTTTGGACTTTTTGAAATATACTTGCCCGGCCGCATTGGTTCAGCCACTGATGCTAGAAGTAGTAGCGATTCTGTGCCGGGCATTTTTTTTATGGCGCTCACCCTCGTGGTGGTGTCCTTTTCCTGTACCGGGCCATTGCTCGGGACCCTGCTGGCCGGCACTGTCTCCGGCAGCAGCGGGGCCTGGCAGCTTTCGGCTGGACTGGGCGGTTTCGGTCTCGGCCTGGGTATACCGTTTGCTCTTTTTGCCATGTTTCCGCACTGGCTCAAAAAACTTCCCCGCAGCGGCAGCTGGATGCTGACCTTAAAAAAATTCCTCGCTTTTGTGGAGCTTGCGCTTGCACTTAAATTTCTCTCCAATGCCGATCTCATCATGCATTGGGGTCTGCTCAAAAGAGAGACCTTTTTGTGTATCTGGGGCCTGATCACCCTCATCCTGGGCGCCTGGTTTATGGCTGGAAATATCCATTCCCTGGTTCGTCTTACCACAAGCGTGCTGATCATGCTCGGTGGTTATTACCTGATCTACGCAGGTTTTAGCAACAGTGCCCCCAGTCTTGGGTGGTTAAGCGGTTTTGCGCCACCGCGGGAATACAGCCTCTACGCCTCAAGACAAAACCCGGGAAGGATCATCAATGATTATGACAGTGCGCTCTATAAGGCAAAAAAAGAACATAAGCCCGTGCTGGTGGATTTTACCGGCTGGGCCTGCGTCAACTGCCGCAAAATGGAAGAGAGCACCTGGAAGGATCCTGAAGTTGACCGGATGATGCAGGAGAAATATATCGTGGTATCCTTATACGTGGATGACAAAGGACCCACGGGGGCAAGATGGGCAGCTTTTGAATCGGCGGGTTTTGGGCAGCTCAGCCAGCCACTCTACGCGCTCATGACCCCCGACGGAAAATTACTGAACAGACCGGTTGGCTACACCCCCGATGCTACAAAGTATTTAGCATGGTTACAGTGCGGACTGGATGGGATGAAGCAAACCGGCAAATGATTTCAAGCAGAGTAGTTGATAGTATTTTCTCATGTGAATTCAACTACTAATCCAGGGTCTGTTTCTACAGATCCTGCCTTTTAAAAAAATGGGTCGCTTATGATACCTGAATTTGTCCCACATTTCGAGGCGCAATATCATGCCCTTCTCGGCCGCCTCGAAAAAATCGTTACTGCGGGTTCAGCAGAAACAGGAACGCTGGAAACGGCCTACCAGGAAGCACTCCGTGCCTGGCAGGAAGTGGCGCGCGAGATCAAAGCAGGGGGCTTTTGCAATAAAGAGGCGGAGATCTATTTTTTTAAACTGATCAAACCTTTTTTTACGGGTCAGATCGAGCTATATACCCACCGCTACCATGCCCTGGTATTTTTGAGAGGGGGCATCCTGGTGATGGGAGAAAAAGATTTCTGGAAAAATGAGTTCCGGAAGATCACGCGTTTTGAAGTGACTCATGCCGGGTTTATCCGCTATTATCATAGCGGCAAAAAAGACATGGATGAGCAGTACTTTCTCAGAAGCGCTTCAGCCGAGCCGCAATTCCCCCGATCCAATATTTATGACAACGATCCGGATGTCTCCGCCCCCTATGATCGCATCCTTGCGCTCTGCATCGGCTACGGGCATTACCGGCAATTCATAGAAGACCAGTTTAAAAAACCGGCAGGGTAAAAATAAATAAGGAAGATCCCGGACAGGACCTTCCCTTTATTTGCGCGCTTCAACGGGCAGTCGCAAAACCCTTTTCCATCGCATGGAGGCATGCCTGGTTGGCCTCCCTTGTACCGATGCTGAGCCGTATGCAGCCTGGCAGTCCAAAGGGCTCCGTAGTCCTTATCATTACCCCGGCATGCAGCAGGTCCGCGGCAAATCGTGTCGCATCATATGGCGACCGGAATAAAATAAAGTTTGCCTCGCTCGGCCAGGTAAATACTCCGAGCTTCTCCAGTTGTTCCATCATCCATTTTTTTTCCTGGCGTACTAATTTTTGGGTCGCGAGTACATGCGACGTGTCCCCGAGGGCTGCCATGGCCGCTTCGCTCGTAATGGTGTTGACCATGAAGGGTCTTTTCAGCTTTCTGAGGTAAGTGGCTATTTCAAGCGTACTGTAAGCATAACCTATACGGAGACCGGCAAGTCCGTATATCTTGGAAAAACTGTTTAGTCCAATGATGTTTTTTCCCTGCTCCACATACTCCGCTGCACATACATAATCCGGGTCGCGTGAGAAATGGCGATAGACCTCGTCATAGACCACGATCACTTCCTCCGGGAGATTCCTGAGGATCTCATCCATCGTTTTTCCCGGTATGATCGACCCCGTTGGATTATTGGGACTTGCCAGAAAAAGGATCCTTGTCCTTTCGTTTACAGCATCCAGGATCGCTCTTGCATTCAGGGAAAAATTTTGGGGGTTCAGCGGAACGTCAATCACTGTTGCTCCCTGCAGCTCAGCAAAATTCTTATAGGCCAAAAAGGTTGGTGTAGAGAGGATGCATTCCAGCCCGGGATCCAGAAATCCGCGGACGATCGTTTCCACAAGTTCGAGTGCGCTATTGGTGACCAGGAACTGCTCTGTTGTGAACTGGTTGCAGTAATGATCGGCTAGCTTTTCCCTGAAGCGGCCATCATCCTGGTAATTGTATTCATGGATCATGGCAAGGTTCTCCCGAATCGCCTGCATTGCTTTGGGAGATGCCCCCAGCGGGTTCTCATTGGAAGAAAGTTTAAATAGTTTGGTTGTGCCGTTGACCTCTGCCCGGGTAGATCCACCCCGGTATGGTTCGCCAGCAGCTATATGGGGTTTAAAAATATTTCTGTTCATTTCGGTTATTTGGGTGTATGAGTAAAAGGATCTGCCAGGCTTCTGCGATCTTTTCTTCGGCGATGAGGCTGGATGCATGGCGGTGAACTTCCTGCGCAAAAGAAAGGGAGCGTTTATCCATCAGCTGAAAGAGATAAGATTCTGATTCTGCTAATGCTTCTGCTTTGGGGATCTCCGGGACTCCTGCCAGTTTTGCAAGCTCGCTCCCTGTCAATACGGGGCTCTTCCGTATTGCTTCAGGCAACCCGTCAAAACCTATTGCATGGGGAAATGCAGGTTTCGGGAGGGTAAACAGGTTTTCTTGGGAAATCTGGCAATACCAGTCGCCGCCCAACCTCGCGACATGCCTTATCTTTTGCTGATCGATCTTTCCTGAAGCATTTAATATTTTTTCGGAAATATGAACGACCAGGATTTCCGCGATGATGAGATTGCCCGCGCCGCCCCTGGTTCCCAATGGTTTTATCTCGATGATCCTGCACTCCAGTTTCGCGGGACTTTCCCTGACTATCGGGGGACGCACGCGGGTTGCTTTTTCGGGCGTGAACCCGGCTTTGGTAAATTCATCCACGCCGCGATCAAAATCCGCACTCGCAAGATTTGCCTGGTGGAGTATATCCTGGTCCACGATGTGGATGACCGCTTCCGGGACCTCACAAATATTTTCGTAGCTATGTTTGGTTGACCCATCCCGCACCCTCCGGCAGGGAGAAAAAATCACAATGGGAGGATCGGTCGAAAAGAGGTTAAAAAAACTAAAGGGAGCAAGGTTGGGGTTATTGTTTTTATCTATAGTAGAAACAAGAGCTATGGGTCGGGGCGCAATTACATGCTGGAGGATATCCTGGCGCTCTGACACACTCATCTTATCCAGCTCCCGGATCATGATTTTTTTAGTTCAAGGAGTGAATGTCGGGTGTTTTCCATGGCGATCGTGCTGGAGAGTATTCCCAGCCCTTCGATTTCCAGCTCAATGTGATCCGCTGCTTTAAGCCATTGTTCGACATGAAAGGAATCATGCATTTTCGCCGTGCCGTTCAGTTCGAGGAAGCAGCCGGTGCCCACGGTGCCCGAGCCGATGACAACACCCGGGTAAAGCGTCACGCCATAAGAGGCGCGCTCGATGATCTCGGCAAAGGTCCAGTCCATATCTGAAAGATTTCCCCGGCTGACTGTTACACCGTTGACGCGGGCATACATCGAGAGTTTCCAGCTCAATCCTGTATGACCCGCTTTTGGAGGACATGCCATTTCCTGCAATTCATCGAGGGTGACGAGCCAGGGGCCAAGCACCGTAGCAAAATCCTTTCCCTTGGCAGGCCCGAGATTCAACAACATCTCTTCCATCTGCAGGTCCCTTGCGCTGAGGTCATTCATCACCATCAGGCCACCGATATGGCGGTCCGCGTCCGCCGCTTTGATATTTTTCCCTTCGCGGCATATCACGAACGCAGCTTCGAGCTCAAAGTCCAGCCTGCCCAGGTGGTCGGGCATGCAGTGCACGACGCCAGGTCCCTGTACTGTCCGGTGGTTGGTAAAATAAAAAACGGGAAACTCATCAAAAACCCTGGTCATGTCGGCACCGCGGTTTCGCCTGGCTGCTTCTACATGCTGTCGAAAGGCGTAACCATCGCGGCAGGAGCCCGGGTTTGGAACCGGCGCGCAGAGTTCTATATCCCCCAGTGCAAGGTTGGACGGTTTTGGAATAACATGGTTACGCAATTTCTTTTCAAAGGACCAGAGCCTTTCTATCCAGCGGTCCCAGCCTTCCAGGAGCTCCTGCATCGTTTCCGGGAAACCCGGTTGCAGGCGGCCCACGGGATATACCTGGTCGCCAATTAGCAATCCCAGTCGTTTATTATCGTCATCCCTGAAGGAGATCAGTTTCATTCGTTCCAGCTTTTAAAATAATCTTTGTTTTCTATCGCGAGCGCATCTTCAGTCAGCATGAGGGGATGAAAGGTATCCACCATCACCGCGAGCTCTTTGGTCTCTATGGCGCCAAGGCTTTTTTCCACTGTTCCCGGGTGCGGTCCGTGCGGGATGCCTGCCGGATGCAGGGTGAGGGATGCGCGCCCGATATTTTTCCTGCTCATGAACTCGCTTTCGACATAATAGAGCACTTCATCGCTATCGATATTGCTGTGGTTATAGGGAGCAGGGATCGCCTGAGGGTGGTAATCAAAAAGCCGTGGCACAAAACTGCAGACCACAAAATTGTCCGATTCAAAGGTCTGGTGGACGGGCGGCGGCTGGTGCACCCTTCCCGTGATCGGTTCAAAGTCGTGGATAGAAAGCGCAAAAGGATAGCAGCAGCCGTCCCAGCCAATGACGTCGAAGGGGTGGTAGCGGTAATGCAGCCCATATAGCATGCCCTGTTTTTTTGTGCGGACTAGAAAGTCTCCCTCCTGGTCATTGGTAATCAGCTGTACCGCTTTTCTAATGTCTCTTTCGGCAAAAGGTGCATGCTCCAGAAGCTGTCCATGGCGCGACAGGTATTTTTTCGGAAATCGTATCGGGCTTTTGGATTCCACGATAAAGTGCCGGTTGGCGGCGTCAGAAAAATCAAGCTGATAGATCGTTCCGCGCGGGATAACCAGGTAATCACCTTCGCCAAAAAATAAGTTGCCATAAGGAGTCTTTAATAACCCGCTTCCCTCGTGCACGAAGATCAGCTCATCGGCATCGGCATTCTTATAAAAATAATCCCTCATGCCGCTCTCGGGCCTCGCAAGGGAGATCGCACAATCACCGTTCATGAGTATCGTTTTGCGGGATGCCAGAAAATCGGGCTGCCCGCCGATCTTTTCCCCGTTAAAACTGCGGTGGGCAAGCATTTTTTCCTCGGCTATTTTTGGCTGAACACTGTGCGGCTTATCTGCCCTTAAGATCGCAGTCGGCGGATGGGTGTGATAGAGCAGGGAATAATCTCCTGAAAATCCTTCAGTGGAAAAAAGTTGTTCCGCATAGAGATCACCGTCAGGTTTGCGGAACTGTGTGTGTCGTTTTTCAGGGATTTTTCCCAGTGTATGGTAATGCGGCATAAGTGATTTTTTTTATAGGTTTCCACGAAGCGCCTGCTCTTTTTCTATCGCTTCAAACAGCGCTTTAAAATTTCCCTTGCCAAAACTTTTTGCACCCTTGCGCTGGATGATCTCAAAAAAAAGTGTCGGCCGGTCTTCCACCGGTTTGGTAAAGATTTGCAGGAGATATCCTTCGTCATCGCGGTCGATGAGAATACCCAATTCCTTCAGCGCGCTCATGTCTTCGTCGATTACGCCGATTCGCTGTTGCAATTCAGCATAATAGGTGTCCGGCACTTTTAAAAATTCCACGCCTTGTTTCTGGAGTGTGGACACGGTCTCTATGATATCTTTTGTTGCCATCGCAATATGCTGGACACCTTCCCCGCAATAGAATTCCAGGAATTCTTCCACCTGCGATTTCTTTTTTCCTTCGGCAGGTTCGTTGATCGGGAATTTTATATACCCGTTACCGTTAGCCATCACCTTGCTCATCAGTGCGGAATATTCGGTAGAGATGTCAATGTCATCAAAAGAAAGGATATTGGTAAATCCCATCACGGATTCATAGAACTGCACCCAGTGGTTCATGCGGTTCCAGCCGACATTGCCCACGCAATGGTCCACGACGAGGAGTCCCGCATCACCGGGGCGGTATACCGGTTTCCAGGGCACAAAGCCGGGAAGAAAAACGCCATGATAATTTTTACGTTCAACGAATACATGCACCGTTTCCCCATAAAGATGAATACCGCTGAGCATGGCACTGCCGGAATCGTCCTGCAGCAGGGAAGGCTCGATATAATTTTTTGCGCCGTTGCGGGTGGTTTGTTGCCAGGCCTTTTTTGCGTCGTCCACTAAAAGCGCGAGGACGCGTACGCCATCACCATGCAGGAAAACATGATCAGCAATAGGGCTTGAGGTCCTGAGTGCAGTAGTGAAAACAAATATTATTTTTCCCTGGCGGAGCGCATAGCTTACAGAACCCTTCACACCAGTCTCCGGGCCGGCATAAGCCAGCGGCTGGAAACCAAAAGCCGCCTGGTAATAATGCGCCGCCTGCCTGGCATTGCCTACATAAAACTCAATATGATCAGTCCCGAGCAATTCGGGATAATTGGAAGAGGGTTTCATAAAAACATTTGGTGAAAGATGATCGGAAAGAAAGTAAAGAATCAGTGGTATAAATCGGCAGCAAGTGTCATCACGAGCAGGGCATAGTCCTTACGCAGGTCGTAAAATATTTTGGAAGGATAATCAGGTCGCATGAAAGTAAAGACAACCAGAAAGAAGAAAGGGACTACTCATGGTCAAAGGATTCAATTCAGCGGCAAAATAATTATGAACCCGCCGGTAATTTTGTTGGTGGGATCGAAATCAACTTTACAATGCTTTCATAATTTATTAATGAATTTTTAAAATTGCAATTCTCCAGATTTATTGCTGCAACTATAAATATTTATATAGTATTTCTAATGATCTAATGGTTAACACTTATCTTCTTTCTTAATTAAAATTTGAATAGAAACTAAATATTTAAATTTATGAAACTTAAAATATTTAGTAATGGCAAAAAGTTCAAAAGCCAAAAAAAGCATAGATTCTTTGGAAACAAAAGGCAAGATTTGGACATTCCCTAAAAACATCCTTGAAGAATCAATATTAATTCCAAAAGCAATTGATGAAAAAAACGCAGGTAATCCTATGCATGCATCAGACCTATCAAAAGCTTTGGGTTACAATTTACCAAATGATTGGAGATATTTAGACTTACTCAAATCCGCAAATTTATATGGATTAGTAAATGGTACTGGGCAATCGGCAATAGTAAATTTGGAAAAGCTTGGTCAAGATATTGTTGCACCCAGTTCTACTGCAGAAAGACAACAGGCATTGTTGGCCGCATTTAGGCATGTCCCCGAGTTTAAAGAGGTTGAAGCTTTTTATGGAGGAAAAAAAATCCCTGAAGATGAATTTTTCCTCAATACATTAACTCGAAATTTTAAAATCCCAAAAGATAGAGCAGAAAAATTCGCTGAAATTTTTAAGAGAAATCTTGAATTTCTTAAATCATTTAATGCATACCATCCAGACCAAATTATAGAAGACAAAAATGAGCCAATTATAGAATATACCCAATCTGCAGACAATCCTTCAAATAAAGAAACACGAGTAAGAAAATATTTAGATAGTTGTTTTGTCATGATGCCGTTTGGACTTTGGTTTGATATTTATTATCAAGACATTTATGTACCTGCAATAAGAGAGGCAGGATTTGAACCTGTTAGAGCAGACGAATTATTCAGCACTGGAAGTGTAGTTGAACAAATATGGGAACAGATTACAAAAGCCAAAATAATACTTGCAGATTTAACAGATAAGAATCCAAATGTTTTCTATGAATTAGGGTTGGCTCATGCTGCCATAAAGCCAGTTATATTTGTTTCATCTAAGCTTGAGGATATCCCTTTCGATTTACGACATTTGAGAGTAATAATTTATGAAATTAGAGAGCCAAATTGGAGCGATAAACTTAAAAAAAATATAAGCGATTATTTAAGAAATGCTAATAAAGAACCTGAAAAATCTATACCACACCCTTTCAGAGTAAACTTTGAAAATAAAAAAAATAAATGATATTTAATATATCATTTGATAACTCCTAATTTCTTAACCAACAAAACAGATTTGATATTAATAATGCCGGCAAACAAAGAAGCAAAAGCCCGAATCAAAATAAACGAACTCCTAACGGATGCTGGTTGGCGATTTTTTGACGACGAGAAAGGTAAAGCCAATATTGATCTCGAACATCGAACTAAAAAAGCAAAATACAATAACAAAAAATTAGGTGACGACCTTGATAGCGCGCCTGACGGTTTTATTGATTATGTTCTGCTTAACAACGAGAGTAGAGCAATTGCATTAGTTGAAGCAAAACGAGAAAGCATTGACCCACTTGATGCAAAAGAGCAAGCCCGTGAATATGCAAGAGGAAAACATATCCGACACATTTTTCTCTCAAACGGAAATGTTCACTACTACTGGGATTTAGAATATGGTGAGCCGACAATTATCTCAAAGTTTTTAAGCATTGGACAATTAGGCGAAGCAATCAAGTGGACACCAAACCCTGAACAAATGGCGGAACAGGTAATTGATGGAAACTACATTGCTGTTTCGCAAGATCCAAAGTGGCTTAAATACACAGACAGTCAACGCAAGGAAGCAAAAACAAATAAAGGTATCCGTGAACTTCGGGACTATCAAGTTAAAGCAGCCAACAAACTGAAAAAAGATTTTGTTGACGGCAAACGCAGATTCCTTTTTGAAATGGCGACAGGCACAGGAAAAACTTTATTGAGTGCTGCCATTATCAAAATGTTTATTCGTTCAAACAACGCAGACCGAGTTTTATTTTTAGTTGACAGAATAGAACTTGAATTACAAGCATACAAGAACTTCAAAATGTATTTGGAAGATGATGGAGTTCTTCCAGTCATTTACAAGAGAAATAAAAAAGATTGGCAGAGCGCGAAAATTGTAGTTACTACAATTCAAAGTTTGTCTTACGACAATCGTTTTCGCAAAGAGTTTTCACCGACAGATTTTCAACTCATCATTTCAGACGAAGCACATAGAACTATTGGTGGAAACAACAAAGTAATCTTTGATTACTTCATGGGTTCAAAGTTGGGTTTGACTGCAACACCAAAAGATTATTTGAAAGGAGTAAATCTTGCAAAGGCAGACCCAAGAGATATTGAACGCAGGTTGCTTTTAAGCACTTATGAAACTTTTGGTTGTGCTGATGGAATTCCAACTTTCCGTTTCAGTTTAGAAGATGCCGTAACGCACAAGCCCCCTTACTTATGTATGCCAAAGTTGTTAGATGCACGAACAGACATCACAACAGAAATGTTGAGCAAGCAAGGTTGGACTTATAAATTAGCAAACGAAGATGGAGACGAGGAAGAAGACACTTTTTACAAAAGAGATTTTATGAAAAAATTCGTTTCTCACGAAACGAATAAGAAGTTTGCGCAAGCATTTTTGAAGAATGCAAAACGAGACCCCATAAGCGGAGAAATTGGCAAGACGATTTTCTTTTGTGTTTCCCGTTATCACTGCCGACTAATGACAAAGTTATTGAATGCTGAAACGAGCGAAATGTTTCCTGAACAATACGGCAAAGGTTCATTCTTCGCTTTGCAAATCACTTCCGACATCACGGGTTCACAAGACAGAACAATTCGCTTTGCTCATAATGATTTGAATGGGCACAGCAACTTCAATAATGAATTGAGAGATTATGAAAGCAGCAAATCCCGTGTATGTGTAACCGTAGGTATGATGACGACAGGTTATGATTGCCCCGATATTTTGAATGTTGTTTTAGCACGACCAATTTTTTCACCGACAGATTACATTCAAATCAAAGGCAGAGGAACACGACTTTTCACTTTTGAATATGACAACGAAGGCGAAGAAATCAGAGAGGATAAAGACAATTATTTCATGTTTGACTTCTTTGCAAATCACGACTACTTTGAAGAAGAATACGACTACAAACAAAAAATAGAATTACCGAAGGACACAGAAGGCAAAGAAGGTGGTGGAGGCGGAACTCCGACACCTGATTTGAATTACACAGGTGGAGACGAAGTAAAAACAATCAAGGAAGAAAATTTTGGACCTTCAAAAATTATGAAGATTGACAAGGAAGCATTTTCAAAACGCTTTGAAGATGCAACCAAAGAAGAAGTAGAAAAAAATAAAGAACTTCAAAAAGCAGTTGAGCAAGAGGACTGGAATACTTTGAGCGCTTACATAAAAGAATACATCTTCAACAAGCCAACAGAATATTGGGACATGGACAAATTACTCAACTCGTATGAGATTGACCGTAGAGCACCACTCACAGAAATACTAATGAAAATATTTGTGAATGGATACAAACTAAAAACACGGACTGATTTAGCAGACGATTACTTTGAACAGTTTATGAGTGAACAAAAATTAGATGGTTCAAAATACAATTCTGCAAAACGGTTGTTTGAAAGTTATCTGATATTTGACGACATAAGAAAACAGATGAATGAAAAAAATCCTGACCCGAATGATTCACGGCTTGGGCTTTACAACTTAAAAGTAATTGGTAAGGAGAATATTCCGATTATCCTGAATTACATTAAAGACAATGTTCAACTTAACCAATTTTTACCAAGGTAATTTTCAATGCTTAATAAAGACATAAAGAAAAAAATTGACGATGCAAGAGATACTCTTGTTGGTGTGTTGCCGTTGCCAACAGACCAAATTGAGCTAATCACTATTGCACTTATTTATAAATTCATGGACGACCAAGACGAAGAACTTCGCCAAGTTGGGTTGAATGTAAAGTTTTTCACTAGTGGACTCAAAGAGTTTTCGTGGCAACAGCTAATGAGTAATCAATTGAGTGCTGATGCAAGAGTTACAAAGTTTATCAATGGCATTGAAGCAATACAGAATGCAAAACACATTCCTGCGTTGTTCAGAGATATTTTTCTCAATGCTTTTTTAAAATTCCGTGATGCAAAAGTGTTACAAAGATTTCTTGACTTAATTAACGGATTTAAATATGACCACAGCGAAGACCTTGGAAATGCCTTTGAGTATTTGCTCAAAACAATGGGAGCGCAAGGCGACAACGGACAATTTAGAACACCGAGAAACATTATTGATTTTATCGTTGAAGTTGTTGACCCAAGCAAAGACGAAACAATCCTTGATCCTGCATGTGGAACAGGTGGATTTTTAGTTTCTGCATTCAAACATCTTTTGCGGACAAACACAACTGGATATGAAAATTACCGATTGAGTTTGAAGAACTACAAAATTGAAGGAATACCAATTAATTGGGGAGACAAACTTTCAAGCACCGAAAGAAGCGGCATTGAAAAAAACATTGTTGGCTATGACAATACTCCTTTAATGGTGCGGCTTGCAATGGTGAATTTGTATTTGCATCATTTTGGAAATCCTAAAATTCATACTTACAACACTCTTACACTTGAAACAAGGTGGAAAGAAAAATACGATTGCATATTAGCTAATCCGCCATTCATGACACCGAAAGGTGGTATTGCCCCACATGATAAATTTCGAATTCCTGCAAACAGAACCGAAATACTTTTTGCCTCTTACATTTTGCAACATTTGAATCCTGATGGCAAAGCGGGCTTTGTTGTTCCCGAAGGAATTATTTTTCAATCATCAGGTGATTATGTTTCATTAAGAATCTGGATGATATACGAAGCAGGTTTGTGGGCTGTAGTTTCTTTGCCAGCCCAAATATTTCAACCCTATTCAGGTGTAAAAACTTCCATTGTTTTTATAGACAAAGAAATTGCAAGGAAACGAAAGGAAATTCTATTGGTGAAAATAGATAACGATGGCTTTTCATTAAACACAAATAGAACAGACATAAAAGCAAATGATTTACCCGATGCTTTGGAATGGATGGAACTTTCTAAAAGTAATTTAGAACAGTTCGTAAAAGAAATTAATACGAAAAAAGAAAACCAGTTCACTAAAAAACTTCGCTTTTTGCACCGCGATGAATTTGCACGACTTGACATATATAAATCAACATCTTCTGCTTACTCTTTCTGTAAAAAACAGTATGAGAAAATATTAAAAGCAAAAGAAGAATTTGAAACTAAACTTTTGGAAGACCCCAACAATGAGGTAAAGACAAAAGAAAAATACGAGAAGCAACTTGCAGATTTCTACAAGCAAACAGGAATAAACTTTTTACCTGATGAAGAAGATAAATTAAAAGAATGGTTTGAATCAAACATTAAAGATGCAGCGATTGAATACGGTGTAAACTTGAACAACATTAAGAAACTCACGAAAGAGTTGCTTGATTTTATTGACAGCCAGAGAGAATACATTTTGAGTTTTGAACAATACAGTGGTGAAATATCAAATAATCTTTCGGAATTTCCAATGGTAAATGTTAACGAAGCTTTCCTTGTGAACGCAATTTCTATTAACCCAAATGAAGTGTATGGTGAGAATGAGTTTACATACATTGATATTTCATCTGTAGAAAACGGCACAGGTGAAATTCACTTTGATAATTATATAAAAGGAAATGAAGCACCAAGCAGAGCAAGAAGAGCAATAAAGAATGGAGACATTTTGCTTTCAACTGTAAGACCAAATTTGAAAGCATTTGCCTACTTAAATAACATACCTCACAATTGTATTGCTTCAACTGGATTTGCAGTATTAACTCCAACTGACAAAGTTATTGGAAAATACTTTTTTCATCTTTTATTTTTGGAGGACTTGCAAAAGCAAATGATAGGAAAAATGGGTAAAGGTTCTTACCCAAGCATAAATCAAACGGATGTTGAAAATTTATCATTTCCACTTCCTTCAATTGAAATTCAGCAGCGAATTGCAGATGAACTTGAACACTACCAAAAAATTGTTGACGGATGCAATCAGCTTACAGAAAATTACAAACCGAATTTTGATTATGATGAAAGTTGGGATTTGGTTTCGTTACAGCAGGTGTGTGATGTAAGAGATGGAACACACGAAAGCCCTAAATATGTAGCAGAGGGTTATCCGTTTATTACTTCAAAGAATTTGATAAATGGAGAGATAGATTTTTCAACTGCAACATTTATCTCAAAAGTAGATTTTGAAAAATATAATTTCCGTTCAAATGTTGAGGACGGTGATTTGTTAATGGGAATGATTGGAACAATTGGCAATCCAGTTGTCGTAAAGAAAGATAGAGAATTTGCGATTAAGAATGTTGCTTTGATAAAGTTCAGTAAAGATTCTCCAATCAATAACCACTTTCTTAAATTTTATTTTGAAAGCGATGCTTTCAAAAAATTAGTAATTGAAAAATCAAGTGGCTCAACGCAAAAATTTATTTCTCTTTCTTTTATAAGAAGTTTGCCAATTCCAATTCCACCAATGGGAAAGCAACTTGAAATTGTAAATGAAATACATAGTGAATTAGAAGTGATGAAAGGTGCACAGCATTTGAAAAATAAAATGCAAGAGAAAATTAAATCTGTAATCAATAAAGTTTGGGGCAAATGATATTTGATGAATACTTCCATTATACAGAAAAATTGCTGAATGCTCAAAGCGATGTTGCGGAGGTAATTCAGCACATGGGCATTCGTGGTAAAGTCCGTGAATATTTTATCAAAGAAATTATTGAAAAGCATTTTAAAGGGAGAATTACAGTTGATAGAGGTGTTGTAAATCTTGACAATCAAGAGGACGAGGGACAGATTGATTTAATCCTATTACACAATGATGCTTTGATTGCTACATTTACTGACGAGGATATGGGAGCAAATGCAGAGGACTGTAAAATGATTATTGAAGTCAAAACTAATGCTACAAGTGCAGACATTGAAGCATTTAATAAACGAGCAAGGACAATCAAACAAAATTGTAATGAGAGAACTCCGCTTTGCGGAATGTTCTGTTACAAGATTGACATTTTAAAAACGACTTTACTTGATAGATTTGCCTATTACTATGACGAAGATGGACAAATGTATTTGCAAGACGGCAACACAAACTTTGAGTATCCATACATTGACTTTTTTGTTTGTATAGACCAAACAGAATTTAACGATCATACAGGAACGAGCGAATTTTTTTTGAGAAAGAATACAGCAGAAGATTCAGACGGCAGTTATGATTTATCCGAGGAGTTGCCAGCATTAAGAGATTTCCTAAGATTGATAAAAGGATTGTTAAGATAATAAATCATTATCTCCCTTTCATATTTTGAAAAGATAGGTCAAATCTATTCCCCTAGAAAAATGCTGAAACATTGTCAATATGTAGCTTCATTTTGACAAACTAAAAAAAATTAACTGGCCTATCTTCGCTAAATATCTTTTTAGTCTTAAATCAGTTAATTATAAAACTTCACAACTATGGCACTTTTTCGAATATCCGGCGTTTGGAAAAACGCAAACAATATTATCACGGACTATGCATTTCATACGGTTGGCGAAAATTCGGTGTCCCGTGCTATCAAAAAATCTAAAGCAAATGCCATTGCCCTGCTGGAGACGCAGGGATCCACAGCAACTACCTGGGTGTGGAATTATACCCATTCTCACTGGCGTGTCGGCGAAACAGTAGAGGTAGTGAACGGCAATAATGGAAAGTATTTAAGATCTAATCCTGACAACACGCTGACAGATAATTTGGGTCATTTGATAGATTTTGACTGGATAGCGCCGTAGTCTAATTGCATAATTGATATGGAAAGCGGTCACAAAAACCTCATAAATCTGTGACAGAATAGTATTGGGAATCAGTGTTATTTTGATAAAAAAATAAAAAACAGGAAGCGCCATTACACTTCCTGCTACCAAAATTGCGATGCTTGAGAGAAAACTTGCTATCTGTCTATAAAGACAATTGACCTAAAAAAAAGTATTATGACGGTAAAAGCAAACTTTCCAGCGTGTCCATCATGTTTTTACTACCGGCAAAAAAGGGTGTACGCTCGTGCAGTGCAGTTGGCCGGATGTCGAGAATTCTTTGGCTGCCGTTAGTCGCGCGGCCTCCGGCAACTTCCATGATGAAAGCGAAAGGATTGCATTCGTAGAGCAGCCGCAATTTCCCTTCCGGTTTATCGATGGTCGCCGGATAAAGAAAAATGCCTCCTTTTATTATATTCCGGTGCAGGTCGGCCACCATACTGCCGACGTACCGCTCACTAAAACTTTGCTGCTGGCAGGACTCAATATATTTTTTTACCTCTTCGCTAAACTGCAAAAAGTTACCATGGTTGACTGTATATATTTTTCCGGAGTCCGGACAGGTAATATCTGGATGACTTAGTGTGAACTCGCCGATGGAGGGGTCAAGAGTAAATCCATTCACTCCCAGGCGTGTGGCATAAACCAGCATGGTAGAGGATCCGTAAATAATATATCCTGCCGCTATCTGGTGTATACCGGTCTGTAAAAAGTCTTCGAGAATACAGGCCTTCCCTTTTTCAGAGACTCTGCGATACACAGAAAAAATGGTGCCGATGGAAATGTTGGTGTCGATATTCGCGCTGCCGTTAAGGGGATCAAAAAGACAAATGTATTTGGAATTCCTGCTTACCACATCGTCGAAGGAAAGAAAATCTTCCAGTTCTTCACTCGCGATCCCCGCGCAACTGATACAGTGGCGAAGCACACCTATCAATTGATCATTGGCAAACAGGTCCAATTTTTTTACCTCTTCTCCCTGGTTATTTATGCTTCCTGTCTCCCCTAAAATAACTACCAACCCCGCTTTGTTCACTTCGTCATTCACGCATTTTGCGGCAAGACCGATATCGCGAAGCAGGTTGCTCAGCTCGCCGGTTGCCTGGGGGAAATTGCGGAGTTGCCGGATGGTAAATTCATCCAGCGTGAGGACGGTTCTGTTGACAATCATGCGGAATAATTAAAAAAGCAGGATGTGTAAAAACACGCCCTGGGTTACAAACTGTCCATATGAGAAAAATGATCTTCTGATGGTAAAGACAAGGAAGTAAGGAAATGGTATTATTTGATACCCGATAGATTATTCAATGGGCATAATACCCCGGTTATTGGGGTCAGTCGACCATTGCATCTGCCAGGTTTTGCCATCAATCTGGTCAAGCAGGATGAATGTATACATGTTTTGAGTAGGATAAAGAGTAAACCTGTCATTTACCTCCTTGTCTTTAGATACTAAAGGCTCAGCATGCAAATTGATCACTACGCGATTCTCCTTTTCCATTCCAAATTGAATCTGCCAGATTTGCCCATTCCTGGTGTTTAATTTTATAAAGGTCCAGATGTTTTGCGTTGGAAAAAGCCGATAGGTAAAGGCATGCGTATTTTGTCCGGTTGCCAAATCATTTTGCTTGCTAACCACTTGAGCAAACGAAAGCATGGTAGTCAATACCAAAATGATGGATAGATAAATTTTAGTCATTGCGTTACGTTTATACAGTATATGCGGGTCAGTTGTTTTCTTTTCAGCCAGATCTTCCCTGAAGGAATGTTCATTTCCTTTTGGTACCTGTTGCGGCAAATATTTTTCATTGTAGGAAATAATGTTTTCCAAATCTTATCAGGCAATAAAAATAGTAAAAACCGGATAATCACTGCCACATGATTTCTTTTAAGCAAGATATGAAAGGTGAAATGCTGCTTAAACAAGAATTTTTTTGCAAGGTCAATTTCTAACAGTCATATATAACCGAACATTCTGGAGCATTTTCCTAATTGAAAATAGGAGCAGTAGAGTGAATTATTTTCCAGGATAAAGCCAAAATAAATTAATC
>JAJPJP010000340.1 GCA_021324175.1 Chitinophagia bacterium | reverse complement strand
AGTTGATAAATTCGAGCACTCTTTCATCATCGGTAAAATGACCGATCATCTTTTGTCTGGAAGAACAAAATCCTCTTAAGGTAGGCATGAGCGTTATAGCCTTGTTTATTCGCTCTTCTTTTGGGAGGGGCGCTAATTTCTGTCCGCCAAAACTCCTTTCTTTTTTATCATTCCGCTCCAGGTACTCCGCGCATTTTTCGATCACCTCCAGCGTATTCACATAACATCCGTAGGACGTATCCCCCCAGGTAAACAATCCGTGCGATCCGAGCATGATGCCACGGATACCCGGATGTTCATCCAGGCATTTTTTCATTTTCAGTCCCAGGTCAAATCCCGGTCTTTGCCATCCCACCCACCCGATGGCGCCCCCGAATAATTCTTCGGTAATTTTTTCGCCGTCCCTGGCAGCGGCAATGGCGATAGCCGCATCGGGATGCAGGTGGTCGATGTGTGAAAAGGGAAGAAATCCATGCAGCGGCGTATCGATCGATGGCGCTTTTGAGCTGAGGTCATAGATCGAATGGTTGAAGAGCGCGACCATTTCATCCTCGTGTTCGATCCCGCGGTACACCTGTCGCAGGTTGCGAAGGCGGTCCAGGTACAGGGCAGCCAGCCCATCGCGTTTCATCGTTCCCAGGTCGCCGCCGCTGCCCTTGATATACATCACTTGTGTATCACCGTTAGTAAGCGGGTCCTTAGCCGTTATTTTGCAGGACGTATTCCCGCCGCCGTAATTGGTCAGCCTCAGGTCTGCACCGAGCAGGTTGGAGCGATAGACCAGCAAAGCCACTTCATCACCTGCCATCGACGCTGCTTTTGCATCGTCCCATAAATAACTCACGTGTTTAACATTTTTTGTTGTGGTACTCATATTCGATTATCCGTTTTCAATGATTCGATCACCCGTTTTTAATGATCCGTTATTTGAGCGCATTTCCGTAGCCCACGATCAGCACCGATACCAGAATGGCGGCGATGCCGATCGTGATGGTCGTTTTTGTTTTCCGGCTCACGCCCTTCCATTCCTTTAAAATGATCCCCCACATGTTTGCGGTGAGGATGATGAAGGCCATGTGCAAAATCCATGAGCTGGCCCCGTTGCCGAGTTTGCTTTCGCCCATGCCATAGAAAAAGAATTGTAAAAACCAGGTCGTGCCCGCAAGGGCCGAGAATAAATAATTTTTAGACAGCGGGGTTTTTTTATCCGTGTAATCACCAAAGGTCTTATTGCGCGCGTTCAGCATCATGCACCAGATGAAATTGGTGGCAAGACCACCCCAGAGCAGCACAATATAAATGACATTGTTTTGGTACAGGGGGTTGAAACCTGCGGACACGGCGGCTTCTGCCATGGGCTTGCCCGCTTCGATCCCGAAATTAAAACAGGCACTCATGATGCCGGAAAAAATCGCGACCACCAATCCCTTTGTCAGGTTGAATTCCGCGACAGATTTTTTTTTCTCAGTGTCGGGCAACTCTTTTTCTTTCATCATGCCCGCGCGACCGCAGATATAAATGCCCGCAAGACAAACGATCACGCCGATTAAGACGATCCTCCCCCAGGAGGTGGAGACCAGATCGTGAAAAGTCGTTTTGCCCGCTGCCGGATAGAAATTATAATAAATGGAGGGGACAAGCGCTCCAAAGGCAGAACAAAAACCAAGCACGACCGAATTGCCGAGTGACATGCCCAGGTAGCGGACGCCGAGTCCGTAGGTGAGCCCGCCAAAACCCCAGAGCACTCCAAATAAGATGGTGTAGCCGATGGTGGCTGAAGACGTGTGTCTGATGATCTCCGCAAAGCCCGGCACCGTAAGCCAGGCAGCGAGTGGCGGAACGATGAGCCAGGAAAATAACCCGCCGATGATCCAATAATTCTCCCAATGCCAGCCTCGGACTTTTTTAAAAGGCATATAAAAACTGCCTGAAGCAAAACCACCGATATAATGAAAAATAACACCAAGAATTATCTGCATGGGGTGCAATCGTTTGTTGAAAGTTACATAAACTTGGGAAAGTGAAAATAAAGAAAGGTTTTTGAAAATCTGAGATTATTAAAAGGTAAAAAAATTATGAGCTCTGCCTGCCATTGTCCGGAAAAGGAAACAACTGCATGATGATGGCCCAAAATGGTTCAACAACTATTTTTCACCGAACAATTATTACCACTCACCTGTTATTTTCCCGGCATTTACCCAATCTCATTTCCGGGTAATTTCTTTTCTCCACATTTTTGTTTTGACCATTTTTGCATTGGGTAAAATATTATTTTTATCCATTCGTCACCCCGGATACATTTCGTTAACACCTGTTTATGGAAAATATCATTTCAGTTCAGCACGTGACCAAAAAATACAAAGAAGTGATCGCCGTCAATGACGTGAGCTTCGAAGTGCGCAAGGGAGAAATCTTCGGTTTTCTCGGACCAAACGGTGCGGGCAAGAGCACCACCATAAAAATGCTCACCACCCTCCTGCTGCCGACGGAAGGTAAACTTTCACTGGCGGGTCATGACGTGATCAAGGAGCAGCACGCAGCAAGAAAAATTTTTGGCATCGTATTCCAGGATCCCAGTCTCGACGGCGACCTCACCGCATTTGAAAACATGCAGCTGCATGCGGTACTGTACAAACTCGATAAGAGAATGGCAGCATCACGCACCGAAGAGCTGATGAAGCTGGTTGAATTATGGGACAGAAAAAATTCCCTGGTGAAAACCTTCTCCGGCGGCATGAAGCGCAGGCTGGAAATCGCGAGAGGTCTGCTCCACCATCCGCAGATTCTTTTTCTGGATGAGCCCACGCTCGGTCTTGACGCACAGACAAGAAATCTATTGTGGAATTATATCCAGCAACTCAACGAGCGCGAAGGCATGACGATCTTTTTCACCACCCACTATCTGGGCGAAGCCGAAGCCGTCGCACACCGCATCGCCCTCATCGATCACGGAAAAATCGTGGCCGCGGGGACTTCCGAAGAACTCAAACAGCAGACGGGCACAGACAACCTGGAAAAAGCCTACCTGGAACTAACGGGCACGAGTGTACGGGATGAAACACTCAGCGGCGCCGACAGCAAAAAAGAAGCGATGCGCCGGTTCATGACAAAAAGATAACCAAAATAATTTTTTATGAATACGATCTATATCTTATGGCTCAGGCAAATGAAAAAATACAGGCGCTCGGGTCTGCGCATGGTGTTAAGCATCATCCAGCCGCTGGTGTATTTTCTTGCGCTCGGCTACGGTTTTAATTCCATCTTCCAGCAGGCAGGCCGCGGCAGTTATATCCAGTTCATTGTCCCCGGCGTCGTCGCCCAGACGATTTTATTCACCTCCATTTTCTGGGGTGCCAACATCATTTTCGATAAGCAGTTCGGGTTTCACAAAGAGACACTCGTCGCCCCCGTCTCACGCATCACCGTTATGCTGGGGGGCGCCCTCGGCGGCGCCACCATCGGCGTGATTCAGGGTATAGTCCTTTTTTTTATCGCGCTCATCTTTGGCTTTCATCCCTACAACTTGGCGGGCGTTTTTACCTCCGTCGGATTCATGATCATGCTCTCCCTGGCGATGGTCAGCTTCAGCTCAGGCATCGGTGCGATGGTTAACGACATGCCGAGTTTTATGGCAGCAACCAATTTTTTAGTGGTGCCGCTTTTTTTTCTCTCGGGCTCGATGTATCCCCTGGATAATATCCCCGGCGTGATGAAGGTCATCGCCTCGGTAAACCCGTTGTCATACGCCATTGACGCCATGCGCAGCTCGCTGATCAACCAGTCGCATTTCGGACTGACCACCGATTTTTTGGTGATGTCGGGGACACTCGTCGTGCTGTTTGCTTTTTCGGTATTCCGCTTCACGAGGATCGAAGCCTAGGAGGGGGTCAGAAAGGTTCCGGGCTCACCGCCGTCCACCCGCCATCGACGACAAGGCTCTGTCCGGTGATATGCCTGGCTTTGTCGGAGACAAGGAAGAGGGCAGCATCAGCAATATCCGCCGTCGTGGCGGGCCTGCCCATTGGCGTGATCCTGGACCATACTTTTTCAAAATCTTTATCGCTTGCCGTTCTTTCTGTGACGGTTGCGCCGGGAGCAATGGCGTTGATGTTGATGTGATGCGGGGAGAGCTCGATCACCAGACTCCTGGCAAGCATTTCCAGTGCCGCCTTAGTCATCCCGTAAGCAGCGAGGTCCTTATGCGCCTGGTGACCGGTCACCGATGACATGAGTAAGATACTGCCACCTGTCTCTTGCTGCCGCATCCTGCCGGCGGCAGCCTGGGCGAGAAAAAAACTGCCGCCGAGGTTTACCTGGAGCAGCCGGTAGAAAGATTCAACGGGATATGAAAAAAAATCACCGAATAAAGTGATCCCCGCGTTGGCAATCACGATATCGATCGCGCCAAATTTTTCCACTGCCTTTGCGACCATCGCCTGTATAAAGGAATGATCCGCCACGTCACCCGCGACCGCAATACAATTCCCCTTCCCCGTCTCTATTTTTTCGGTGGCCGCCGCCGCCAGGTTTGCATCCTGGTCATTCAGCAGGACATTTGCCCCCCCGAATGCGAGCTGCCGGCAGATCTCAAACCCGATCCCCTGACCGGCGCCGGTGACGATGGCTGTTTTATTGTTGAAATCCATGGTCGGTGGTTGTAAGTTATTCGTTGCTCCCTGCTAATGCGAATCCTTGGTTACCTCGCTGCCCGAGGCGCCTTTTAAAAAATCCAGGTCGGCACCCAAATGTGCCTGCTCCACATGGAGCTGGTATAAATGCACATAACCCCGCGGCGTAGCCTGGAAAGCGTGCTTATTTTCTTTTTTTCTTTTTGCCAGCTCCTCATCGCTCACGGCAAGGTGTAATTTTCTTTCCCCGACATCCAGGGTGATCATATCGCCGGATTTCACCAGCGCAAAATGCCCTCCTTCCGTCGCTTCCGGGGATACGTGGAGCACCACCGTTCCAAAACCGGTGCCGCTCATTCTCCCGTCAGAAATACGGATCATATCGGTAACTCCCTTCGCCAATAATTTTTTCGGGAGACCCATATTGCCCACTTCGGGCATGCCGGGATAACCCCTGGGTCCTACATTTTTTAAGACGAGGACGCTGTTTTCATCCGCTTCCAGGTCCTCATCGTCGATCCGCAGTTTATAGTCCTCGATGTTTTCAAAAACTACCGCCCTGCCCGTGTGCTGCATGAGGTGAGGGCTGGCAGCAGATGGTTTGATCACCGCTCCATGTTCGCAGAGATTTCCCTTTAATATCGCCAGCCCGGATTCCTGTTTGAAGGGCGCATCGGTGGTGGCGATCACATCGCGGTTGAAGCACTCAGCATGCGCCACATTGTCCGCAAGCTTTTTGCCGTTGGCCGTAACCACCTCTCCGTGCAAAAGGGGAAGGAGCTCCTTCATCACCGCTGGAAGTCCGCCCGCATAATAAAGGTCT
>JAJPJP010000231.1 GCA_021324175.1 Chitinophagia bacterium | reverse complement strand
TTGCGAAGGATGGTCCATGGTGATGACAAACGCAGAGGGTTCAAGGTGATGCCGTGTTTGACAACGATTTTTTTGCAGCGACAGTCAAAGTTATGTCGACGGCATCCGAAATTGAGCTGCTACCACCGATGTCATAGTCCTTTCTACTTATCCGGAACTCGCCATTAAATACATAGCCATCGTTGGATTGAGTAACGGTGAACGGAAAGTTCAGATCATGTGTCCTGTCTTTTATGGTTAGCTTGCCTTTAACTTCAAACGCGTTTTCCCTCCCAGGCTTAATCGATGTTGAGACAAAGCGGATCCTGGGATATCGTTTTACGTTAAAATAAAGATCCTCCTTCAAATGATCATCACGCATCGAAACCCCGGTGTTCACTGAGGTAGCGTCGATCGTTACATCGAAGGTCGATGACGCCAAATTGCTACGATCAAACCGAATATGTCCTTGTAATCCTGAAAATGTGCCCCCGGTATAGAAACCGAAATTTTTTACCTTGAACGAGACGGAAGACCCCTGGTCAACTGGCATGTAATCCTGACCAAAAACAATAGCACATAAAAATTGCATGCATATTGATGCCCCTAATTTTTTCATAACGGATTTGCAAAAATACACTGCTATCAAATTCAGAAAATAATTGTCTAATCAAGCTGCATTTATCCTTTCCTGAAGTTTCTTCACGTCAAGAAAGCATATTTGCTGCCGGTCATAAGATAATATTTTCTCATTTTCCAGCTCATTTATCATGGTCGTAACCGTCTGCCTGCTTGATCCAATTAAATGAGCAATGTCCTCATGTGTCAAAAAATTTGGAATACAAAATCCCTCGGGCATTACCTTTCCTAATTTCTGTTCAACTAACTGCCAAAGAAAGTTTTCAAGCCTTGTCTTCACGTCTTTCTTCAGCAAGTTGATCAGCCTATTTTCAATATTGCGTAGCTTCGCGCCCACCTGCTTACTGAACTTCAATGCAAGGTCAGGGCGTCTTTTAAGCAATTGCTCAAAATCTTCTATTGTAAAAGCGCAGATACTCACATTATTTTTATATGCCTGCGCGAACTCGCCATTTAAATTATTTCTCTCCAGGGTAAATTGCCCAAATAGCTCACCTTTTTGAATTATCTCCTTAACAATTTCATTTCCTTCATTATCTATATAACCTATTTTGATATACCCTTTCTTGACGAAGTAAATTTTATTATGATTGTGAGCTTCAAAATAAATGTATTGCCCTTTTGGTATTTCTAAAAAATGGTGTTGAATCTGCAAATTGGCATACTCCTCTTCGCTTAAATGGCACCAAAGGTCATAGTTCCTTACGATTAACATTTCGTCTTCCGTGGACATGCGATATGAGATTAAATTATAAAGTTAGGAATTAACCTCAAGATAGCGGGGATCAATTGACAAGTTGACCTCCGTTACGTTTACCGGACTGCGACGTTCGCTGCTTCGTAACTCAGGAGTTCTTCATAAATTTGTCAAAATTTTGGCTATGACAGTTCTCACGATGGCTGAACTTGTATCGAGAAGTGAGAAACCGGAGATACTCTTTTGGGTGGGATGCTCGGGAAGTTTCGACCAGCGGGCGCAAAAAATTACGAGGGCTTTCGCGTCCATATTAGACCAGGCTAAGATTACCTACGCTATTTTGGGACGAGAGGAAATGTGTACGGGCGACCCTGCGCGCCGGGCCGGAAACGAATTCATTTTTCAAATGATGGCTTATCAGAACATCCAGACCCTGAACAACTATGGAGTAAAAAAAATAGTGACTGCATGCCCACACTGCTTCAATATTCTCAAAAATGAATACCCCGAGCTTGGTGGAAATTACGAAGTCGTTCATCATACTATTTTTTTGCAACAATTAATTGAGGAAGGAAAAATCAAAATAAAAGATTCCGGGGGTTACGCCGGCACACGGGTCACTTATCATGATAGCTGCTATTTGGGCAGGGCGAACAATGTGTATGAAGCGCCCCGAAAAATTCTTGAAGCCCTAAAGGTTGAACTGGCTGAAATGCCACGGTGCAAGAGTAAAGGACTTTGTTGTGGCGCAGGAGGTGCACAAATGTTTAAAGAAGAAGAGAAAGGAGTGACAAGGGTAAATTTTGAAAGAGGTAGAGAGGCTATAGATACCGGTGCAAGCGTCATCGCAGCTTCCTGTCCGTTTTGTAACACGATGTTGACGGATGGCGTGAAGCATCGGGAAATGGAAGGCCAAGTGAAGGTTATGGATGTTGCCGAAATGGTGGCAGAATCAATTAAATGAAACAGTCGAATATGAATTTAAATTATCAGGAGCTTCTTCCGGGCAATTTTGCACCAGAAAGTCGAGTCTGGATATACCAGGCGAACAGGATGTTCTCTTTAAGCGAAGTCCTGGAAGTCGAAGATATGGTCAATGAGTTTGTTGACAGCTGGCATTCGCATGGCGTGCCGGTTTTGGGATTCGGTACTGTTTTTTTTGGCCAGTTTATTCTATTGATCGCTGACGAGAGCGCCAGCGGCGTGAGCGGTTGCAGCACGGATTCTTCCGTGAGACTCATAAAAGCTATCGAAGGACAGCTTGCTGTAGATCTCTTTGACAGACAATTGCTTGCATTTTTAGTGGAGGGAAAGGTACAACTCTTGCACCTTGCTCGAATCGAATATGCAATAAAGCACAATTACATTATCGGTGAATCACTTTTTTTTGACAATTCTGTATCCGATTTGGCGGATCTTACAAACCATTGGATCGTTCCTGCAAAAGAAAGCTGGTTAGCAAGGAGATTCTCATTTAGAAATGAGATAACTTCATAACGAGATAAGCGGCAGTAGCTCAGTTGGCAGAGCATCAGCTTCCCAAGCTGAGGGTCGAGAGTTCGAACCTCTTTTGCCGCTCTAGTGTAAGTCAAATACAAACATTTTTTTTGGGGGAAGAATCAGGCTTCCAGCCAAATCATATTTTTTTCCATCAATCACATCCTCGGCATGCCCAAAGCCTTTTGTTCGCTCGTAAAACCGGCCAAAACTGATTGAGCGATCTTCTTTGTCTATGTTCATAATGCACATAACCGTCTGACTTTTATCATAACGGAAATAAACGTAAACTCCACCAATCGGGAGAAATTGCATCAGCTTTCCGCTCTTTATTGCCGACGAATTTTTTCTGAAATGAGCTAGCTTTTTTACATAGTCGTACGCCTCATTTTCAAGGGAACTTCTACCCTGTGGAACAAATTTGTTTACCGAGTCGTCCGCCCATCCGCCAGGGAAGTCCTTCCTCACTTCTGCATCAGTTGGATCCTTGAAATTTTTCATCAGGATCTCAGTACCATAGTAAATTTGAGGGATACCACGCTGTGTAAAAAGTAGCGCAATCCCCGATCGATAGAGGTCAATATCTTCTCCAATCGCTGAAAAAAAGCGATTTTGATCGTGGTTGTCCAGAAAAATTTCATTGTTCATCGGGTTCCTATACAAGATATCCTGGACTAATATATTATACAAACGACCCACGTTTGGGCTTGAACCTGACTTCTTAGTGAGTGAGGCAATCGCAGCATCGAACCATTCATAATCGGTTACGCCTGGCAAATTGCTTTTCCAAGAAACATTCAAGTTATTTTCGCAAAAAAATGCTTGTTCCGTAACCGATTTCGTTGTCGTTTCGCCAAAAATGCTAATGTGCGGATATTCGTCACGCAAGGCCTTGTTTATCCGATTGAGAAATACCCTGTCGCTATAAAAATAAGTATCGACACGCCACCCGTCTATTCCAAATTCCTGAACAGCCCAAATTGCGTATTGAATGAGAAAATTTGCTACAAAAGGGTTCTGCTGATTAACATCGGGCATAAAAGGTGTGAACCAGCCCTTTACCGTCTCGTTACGATCGAGGCTTGAGGCATACTTATCGACGAGCGGCTGATCGTTGTAATTCGTATTGGTATATGTGTCCCATTGATTGAACCAGTTCTTTGCAGGCGGATCAACGAATAGAAAATGCTTATCACCGAAATGATTGTATACGGCATCTTGTATAATCTTTAAACCATGCTTATGCGCTTGTTCAACCAAATTGCTGTACGCATTGTTTCCTCCGAAGCGTCGATCGATCTTATATTGATCAGTAAACGCATAACCATGGTAAGCGCTTCGCATCGTTCCTGCTTCGTTCGTCAACCCCTGGTCATTTTCTACGACCGGTGTTAACCAAAGTGCTGTTACTCCGAGGTCATTGAAATAATCAAGGTGATTGGTTATCCCCTGCAAATCACCACCATGGCGAAGAAACGGATTTGATCGGCTGCAGACCGTATCATTCATGTCGACAAACCTATCGTTTGAGGTATCGCCATCGCTGAAACGGTCTGGCATGATAAGGTAAATCAAGTCAGCAGCCGTGATCCCCTGGGCATATTCCATTCCATTTGATTTGCGATGCTCTTTGAATTCGAAGTCAAGCTTTTTAGAATTTCCGCTCGAATTTGTTATGGTGATCGAAAGCTTTCCTGGTTTTGTTGCAGCGCCGACATTAAAATCAATCGCCAGGTAATTTGGATTGTCAAACTTATGTATTTCAATTAATTTAACTCCCGGGTAGCTTCCAAGTTTAACCTGATGAATCCCGCCAAAATTCCTGCAATGAATCAATAATTGCAATGCAGGATTCTTCATTCCTACCCACCAGTGCGTCGGGTAAACGTCGAGACCGGGTGCTGAACCCTGCACGGCGGCGACAGCCATGTTTATCCCGACGAAAAGGAGTAAAATTAATATCGCAGGTGATGTGGCGGAATCAAACCGAGCGTTCACCTTCAATTTCAAGCAACGCTGCTTTTTGCTCATTGACAAATTCGTGCTGTTCATTTATTAGAAAGTAGCAAATTACCGACGCAAATATCATTAATACGCCACCTATTTGGACGGCAAGCATTCGATTGTTATTCAAAACGTGCTGCATTATCCAGCCGAAAAATAGCGAGGCAATAATCTCGGGAAGCACAATAAAAAAGTTGAATATTCCCATATAAACGCCAATCTTGTCATCGGGCAAAACGCCGGCCAACATCGCATATGGCATGGACAAAATGCTCGACCAGGCAATTCCAACTCCAGTCATGCAAAAGAAAAGCTGATACGGTTGGGATACCCATCCAACAGACAATAGACCAACTGCTCCAAAGAATAAACAGATAGAATGGGTGCGTTTTCTGCCAAATCTATTGGCGATGAAGGGAAGCATTAATGCGAAAAGGAACGATATAATACTGTAAAACGTCAACGTAAGGCTTCCGAAGTTCGTGCCTTCAATATAGCGAGGATCTGATGTACCCGATGCATTAAAAATATTCCTTGCGACAGCCGTGTTATAATAAAACCACATCAAAAACAATCCTGGCCACGTAAAAAATTGAACTAACGCAAGGCGCTTCATTCGCGTTGGCATTTTTCGGAGTGCCTCATTTATTTCACTAAAAGCAGTTTTCAAACCACCCGCTTGTTTTTGAGTTTTTTCCGCGGCAGCTGCGCTTGGAGGATATTCTTTGCTGGTCAGGACCGTGTACAATACCGCACTGAAGAATATTGAACCGCCGATATAAAAGGAAAATTTGACAGATTCGGGAATACGGCCGCTGGTAGCATCTGTGGAAATGCGGAATACATGTGCCATAAGCCACGGCAAAAGATTTGCAATTGAGCCGCCCAATCCAATCAAAAAACTTTGCATGGCAAAACCGCGCGTACGTTGACTGTCGGGCAATTTATCAGCGACAAAGGCCCGAAATGGCTCCATTGCAACGTTGCCAGAAGTGTCAAGTATCCAGAGAAATCCTGCCGCCATCCATAAGGCGCCACTGTTCGGCATTAGAAATAGACAAATTGTACTTAGAACGGCTCCAACAAAAAAATACGGCCGGCGTCTGCCCCACCAGGGATGCCAGGTCTTGTCGCTCATGTAGCCTATTATGGGCTGAACCAGTAAGCCTGTGAGAGGTGCCGCCAAAAATAGTAACGGAATTTGATCTGGAGACGCTTTTAGGTACTCATAGATCGGCCCCATATTTGCACGTTGCAAGTCCCATCCAAATTGGATTCCAAAGAATCCAAAACTCATATTAAATATTTGCCAAATTGAAAGCCGGGGTTTTTGAAAACCTGAAATACCGGATGTCCCAGACGCCATAATAATTGGTTTGAATGACCTGCCCCGCATCAAAAAGATTCAAATTCCATCTCACCTTGTCTCCAACCTCAAATAACAAAGCCATTTTGTAGAACAGCGCCTTTTTTCACAACAACTATTCCATCTTTGATCGTATACAAACTATGATCTGCATTTTCGAGATGATTTCCCCCGTTGATCCTGACATCATTCCCGATCCGGCAATTTTTGTCTACAATCGCGTTCCTAATATAGCATCGATGTCCAATTCCGACAGTCGGCAGATCGTGAGAATTTGCCTGCTGAATTTCCTCCAGGGTTTCATAATAATCATTCCCCATGAGATAACTGCTAACGATTGTTGTTCCGCTGCCTACCCTTGTTCTTATCCCTATCACGCTATTTTCTATGCGCGACGCATTTATAATGCAACCTTCTGCTATAATAGTTTTTTCTAATGTTGTGCCACTTATTTTGGCAGGAGGAAGCATTCTTGCCCTCGTATAAATCGCGTTGCTGTTATCGAATAAGTTGAAATCCGGAATCTCATGCGTGAGGCCGAGATTTGCTTCAAAAAATGAATAGATATTCCCAATGTCAGTCCAATATCCGTTGTATTGGTAGCTCACGACTTTATAGCTGCTGAGAGACTGGGGAATGATTTCTTTACCGAAGTCAGTAGCCTCCACGTAAACATTCTGCAACAAATCTGCAAGCAGCTTGCGGTTAAATACGTAAATACCCATTGAGGCCAGGTAATGTTTGCCGAGCTGTTGCATTTCCTGCCCCGTATCGCTTACCCATTGCGGCAAGATGTCCTTCTTAGGTTTTTCAGTAAATGAGGTGATGCAGCCTCCGTCGTCTTTTTTCATGATGCCGAAATCAGAAGCTTCCCGATCAGGCACCGGAATCGTTGCGATCGATATGTCCGCCTTCATGTCCTTATGGTGGTTGATCATTTCCATAAAATCCATTTGGTATAACTGGTCACCCGATAAAATGAGGACGTACTCGCTGTCAAACGGACCAAGATGTCGCAAACACTGTCGTACCGCGTCGGCTGTTCCCTGGTACCATGTGGGGTTATCGGGTGTTTGTTCTGCGGCCAATATGTCTACGAATGCAGAACTAAACGCACTGAAATGGTAAGTATTTTTTATATGCCTGTTCAGGGATGCTGAATTGAATTGGGTGAGCACAAACATTCTGCTGATCCCCGAATTCAGGCAGTTGGAAATTGGAATATCTACAAGCCTGTACTTTCCAGCTATAGGAACCGCAGGCTTAGACCGGCTGGCGGTAAGAGGATATAATCGGGTTCCCGCCCCGCCTCCCAAGATGACTGCCAATACTTCTTTTGACATAATATCTTTATTTGAAAATTAAAAATGGGTCAGTTTCTTGACTGCTGCTGACAGTTTATGTTAATGTCTTATACAAATCTAAATATTGTTTTACACTCGATTCCCAACTGAAGTCGAGTTGCATTATTTGACTTCGGATGGATTCCAACTTTAGTTCGTTGCCGAATAAGTCTACCGCCCGCCAGACTGCCTGGGTGACATCTCCAATTATCGCGTGGTTGAACCGAATACCGTAACCGCGCTCATCCCCAAAGTCAATTACGGTATCTCGCAACCCACCTGTATTTCGAACCATGGGCACAGTTCCATACCTCATGGCATACATTTGGTTCAGCCCGCACGGCTCAACCCGCGATGGCATCAGAATAAAATCTGCTCCCGCATACATCAGGTGGCTCAGGCTCTCATTATAGCCACTATAAAAATTATAATCGCCTTGACTGAGCGTTTTCAGCGACTCCAATTCGCTTTCGATTTCAGGGAACCCGCTTCCCAACACCAGAAAATTCATCAACCTGCCGATGTAAAAATATGAATCACCGATCGCGGCGGCCAAAATATCCGCGCCCTTCTCTCCCACAAGCCTGCCAATAAAAACGATTAAAGGCTTTGACTCGTCCAAATCAAAGGTTTCACATAATATCTTTTTGTTCCTCTTCTTACCTTCTCTAAAGTTCTTAACAGAATAATGATTATCAATATACTTATCAGATGCCGGATCCCAGACCAGGGCATCAATCCCATTTAATATTCCGTAACATTTTCCTTTTTCAAATTGGAACAAAGCTTCTAATCCATTTGCTGATTGCCGCAACTCATCCAAATAACTGTTACTGACCGTGGTTACTATCCATGCGCATTTCACTCCACTGGCCAATGGATTTATTGCTTCTTTCCAATCCAGCATACCGCGCTTCCACGGGTCCCAGGCTGGTATGAAGGTGCTCTTATCCCATCCCATCCAACCCTGGTACTGGGCATTATGGATAGTCAGGACAGTAGGAATATTTTGCAAATGTTGATACCGGTAGCAGTACTTAACCATGAAGGGAATCAACCCTGCGTGATAATCATGGACATGTAAAATATCGGGGTGGTGCTTCCAGGAAGATATCCAATCGACTACGGCTATCTGGAAAGCGGTAAACCGCTGGGAATCGTCATCATAGCCGTATATCCGTTCACGATCCAGTAAACCATAAATATCGACAAGGTAAAGGTCAAAACCTAGCTTGTTTGTTCTTTCTTTGATAATGGTATATGGAAACCAGTATGCTCCTAAATTTGTATAACCCTTATGAACAACGTCCCAGTCGTTATTCAACAGAAACTTGGTTCGATACATCGGCATCACAACTTTGGAGACATGCCCAGCGTCTGTCTGGTATTTGGGTAAAGCACCCACAACATCGCCCAATCCACCCGCCTTGGCTACTGGATAACACTCCGCGCTTACATGTATAATTTCCATTGAGTTAGTTTGAGCAATTGCAATTCAATTTAACAAGGATTTTTAATTATATCATCAAGAATTTAAAATTTTTAAGTTCATAAAAACTTTATATTTTGAGCGTTCAATCACCAAAACAACTACTGCTACATGAACCAATCGAAAATACCAACTAAGACGGGTGCCCTCGCAACGCTTGTGCTCGTTTTCTTTTTCTGGGGATTTATCGCCGCTTCATCCAGTGTTTTTATTCCCTTTTGCCGGACACAATTCAGATTGACTCAGTTTGAATCCCAGCTTATCGGCTCAGCTTTCTACGGTGCATATTTTGTCGGTTCCCTAATCTTATACTTGCTGTCTAGTGCTTTTGGTTACGATATTTTAAATAAAATTGGATACAAAAAAGGCATCATTGTCGGCATATGGATTTCAGTAGTTGGTGCTTTGGCAGTCATTCCCTCCGCAAATGCAAATTCATTTCCTTTAATACTGGTGTCCTATTTCATCGTAGCCCTTGGTTTTTCGCTCCAACAGACGGCGGCTCAACCGTTCGCGGTGTCACTGGGAGATCCAGCGACTGGTTCGCATCGCCTGAATTTTGCTGGCGGGGTGAATTCGCTGGGAACTACCCTTGGTCCCATAATTATCAGCTTCTTCTTGTTTGGATCGGTCGGCGGCGTTCATAAGATAGTTACGGTGGCTAACATCGATAATTTTTATATTCTTGTCGCTTGTGTTTTCGCCGCAGTTGCACTTTTTTTTACGTTCTCCAAGCTGCCTTCGGGCAAAGATGACGCAGCTTTCGAGGGCTCAAGAAAGGCTTCAATGTCTCTTCTCTCAATGACTGGGATACTGATTATCATTATCATAATCGGCCAGTTAACGAACATTGGTAAAATTGAATTGCTAACGGTAACCCTTATTGCCGTTTTGGGTATACTATTTTTTTCCTATTCAAGTGCATCGAAGAACAGCGAAGGATGGGGCGCCATGAAATTCCAGCAATTGATTCTGGGTATGATCGGCATTTTTTTGTATGTGGGTGTCGAAGTGACAATCGACAATAATTTTGGTGCGCTCTTGAAGACACCGGGATACCTTACTGACCCTGGTCTTCTGGACAGCCAGATTTCCAAATATGTTTCTTTGTATTGGGGCAGTCTAATGATTGGACGGTGGACAGGCGCAATTAGCGTATTCAATTTGACGACATCCGGCAAGAGAACTGCGACCATAATCGTTCCTTTTATCGCTTTTGGAATAGTCCTTTTTGTAAATCATTTATACGGGAACAATATCGAAGACCTATTAGCTTATTCGGTGTGTATTGCTATTGCGATAGCGGCTTTCTTTTTCGGTCAGGAAAAACCAGTAAAAACGCTGCTAACATTGGCGCTCCTCGCGGCGTTTGCGATGGTTTTTGGAGTTTTAACAAAAGGAATAATATCCGTTTATGCGTTGATGGCAGGAGGGCTTTGCTGCTCAATTATGTGGCCATGCATTTTCTCATTGGGCATTGCGGGACTAGGCAAATATACGAGTCAGGGTTCGGCATTTCTTATCATGATGATTTTAGGAGGGGCAGTAATCCCGCCTTTTCAGGGCTCGATAGGCGATAAGACCAACAACATGCATATCTCGTATTTAGTAGCCGCGTGTTGCTTTTGTGCCTTGGCTATCCTGGCATTAAGACTTAGGAGTGTTTTGAAGGCACAGGGCTTGAACTTCGACGAACAGATAGGAGGCGGCCACTAATATCGCCAGTTGAAAGGCTCAGGTTGGTAGTTCACTACTCGCAAATTTTAATTCCAGGCCTGATCAGCCGGTCCTTAATTTTTAATACCGCATACATGGCAAAAACGAAATCGTCCTTACAACCGCTGGCAATTGGGATTGATATCGGTGGTACAGGAACTAAGTTCGGGATAGTTGACAGAAATGGAAACCTCCTATTCTCCAGCGAAATTTCCTCACGAAATCATAGCGAAATCGAAGGGTTCATCAACGAGTTGTTTGAAGCATTGCTGCCTATGATAGAGGACGCGGGAGGCTCTGGTAGAATTCGCGGAATCGGCGTTGGTGCACCAAACGGAAATTATTACAGCGGAACAATAGAATATGCGCCGAACCTGATTTGGAAAGGCATTATTCCATTGGCAAAATTGATCGAGAATAAATTTCAACTACCGACAACACTGACAAACGATGCCAATGCCGCTGCTATCGGAGAAATGATGTACGGCGCGGCAAAAGGAATGAAGGACTTTATCATGATCACGCTCGGTACCGGAGTCGGAAGCGGTATCGTTGCAAATGGAAAGTTGGTTTACGGTCATGATGGGTTCGCAGGCGAGTTGGGCCATACTATCATTATTCCCAACGGCAGGTTGCATGAAGGCACAGGCAAAAGAGGTCCGCTGGAAGTTTACGCATCAGCCACTGGCGTAAAACTCAACGCGATTGAAGTTTTAAATAACAACAATGAACCAAGTTTGCTTCGCAATGTTCCTCTTGAGGAACTGGATTCAAAGAAGGTTTATGAAGCAGCAATTCATGGCGACAAATTGGCCAGGGAAGTTTTTGATTACACGGGAACGATATTGGGAATTGCACTTGCCAACTTTGTCATGTTTAGCAGCCCTGAAGCGGTAATTCTTTTTGGTGGTTTGACTAAGGCGGGCGAATTGATTCTGAAGCCCACTCGTGAGCACATGGAGGCGAATCTGATCCAGGTCTTTCAAAACAAAATAAAAATCCTGGTAAGCCATTTGCGTGAGTCAGATGCGGCGATACTTGGAGCAAGCGCTTTGGTTTGGGAGATGAAAAGTTAGCCTGCGCCTAAAATTCAAATCTGTGAACTACCTCGCAGAAAGCTGCGAGGCATCTGAAATACAGCGTCAGTTCCAGAGTTTGAAAAGATTTAGCGATGACTTAAGTGCAAATAGTATCTTCATCTGACTTGTGGTCTGACACATGCGGGAGTAACTTTCAACCCACGAGGGTAACTAACGAAGATTTTACGATCTGAAAGTTTTTACAGATCAGCCCCATATTTTCAGAGAACTAAAACAAGAAAATCCGCAACGAGTTTCGCGGTACAAAGTCATTTTAGATTAATAATAGGCAATTTGAAAAATGGTTGGATCCCCAGGATCGGGTTCGACGATCATCAATTGCAGCCGCTGTGACCGAGGAGCCAATAAACAATTAGGAAGATGGCAATCGTGCTAAAACACCCCCCACCCAACTTATGTGCTGCATACCCTGCAATTAGCGCTCTCAGCCAATCACGCATGTTTGAATATTGGTCGGTTACAAGATTTGATAAAGCTAATATAAATATTACTGCAAATAGATTAGAAAAACGGATGCAACCTCAGCCTCACCTCTTTTATCCGCCGGCTTAATCGTTTCTTTGCCATTAATTAGTAGGCAGCTGCTTTTGCCACCGTCCAGGTTTAATGCTTCGGTGCAACCAATGTCCTTAAGAATTTTAGCTTCTTCTCCAAAAGTCACTCCGTCCTGGTTTCCAGCATCCGTTCCCTGGGTGACGAGAATGATCAGTCGGCCATCGAGCGTATACCCGATCGCCGTCCTGGCGTTTGGCTTGTTTCCACCAGGGACTTGTTCTTCGATATCCGAAATGGCGATCTCGCCGTCGTGCAAAAGCGTAGGGCCGCCGCCAATCGCAGTTTGCATTTTCCACCATTTCCAGTCGACATCTTTAAGATCAAAAATATCCGGATGTGTATATTCATTTTTTGCCATCACGGGCGCTGATTCAAAGGCATATACTTTATGTTTGCCGGGAACAGTAAATACCCAGGCAACATCGGCGTTCCGTTTTTTATCTATGCCGATCGCACTACGTGTTATGTAATAGTAAAGCGTCGAATCTCTCCCAGCGCCCTTGAGAGATGTCGTGTTGAAGGCGAGCAATTTCCCATGCCTGATGATCACACCCAAATTTTCGTTAGTAACCATTGAAAAATAGCCGCCATTTAGGACAACTAACGGAAAGTGCTCTCGAAGATAATACTGGGAAGGCGTAAAGCGCTTGCCTTCGCCAATTCGCACATCGAAATTCAGTTTTCGATCCTTTAGTTTAGCAGCGAGATAATATCCAACAAATAATTTGCCGTTCAATGAATCTTCCGCCCTGTAAACATGAACTGACAACGGCAAAGGTTGATAAACTGAATCGACCTTACGCCATTGAATTTGCGAAAAGACAAGCTGAAATGAGAATAAATTAATTAAAGTAAAGAAAATCGACCGATGCATAATTCCTGCTGACAGATTAAGGAACCGCGACTTATTCACCCTGGCGGTGCTCCCGAAGCCATTCCGCCCGCCCCGATCCCGCAAGTACATGCTTTTCACTGTGATAGGATGACCTGACCAGGGGGCCACTTTCAACAAAATCAAAACCCATTTCATAACCAATCTCCCTATATTCGGCAAATTCTTCCGGGTGTACAAATCGCGCCACTTGCAGGTGTTTTTTAGTGGGTTGCAGGTATTGCCCGATTGTAACGACGTCTACTCCATTATTGAATAAATCTCGCATCGTTTGTACCACCTCATCCTTTTTTTCGCCAAGTCCGAGCATTATTCCGCTCTTCGTACGCATGTTTCCCTCCTTGAGGAATTTTAATGTCTCCATGCTTCGCCAATACTTTGCCTGGATTCGAACTTGGCGCGTAAGGCGTTCCACCGTTTCGATATTATGAGATACTACTTCTGGTGCGGACTCGATAATCCTTTGAATATTCTCTATTTCCGCTTTAAAATCTGGAATTAGCGTCTCCAGGGTTGTACTCGGATTCAATATTTTTACGGCACGAATCGTATTTTGCCAGATTATGCTTCCTCCGTCCTTTAGTTCGTCCCGGTCAACTGAAGTAATTACAGCGTGCTTTACTTTCATCAAAAAAATTGCTTCCGCAACACGTTGCGGTTCGTCCCAATCGAGTTGATGAGGCCTTCCGGTAGCAACGGCGCAAAATCCGCAACTACGAGTACAAATATTTCCAAGGATCATGAAGGTGGCCGTGCCAGCCCCCCAACATTCTCCCATATTCGGGCAATTTCCGCTTTCGCAGATAGTATGAAGTTTGTGGGTGTCTACAAGGTGCCGAACGTGTTTGTAACTTTCACCTATGGGCAGCTTTACGCGTAACCAATTTGGCTTCTTGACTCGCATTTCGGCTGCCAGGTTCGTTTCCGTCTCGAAATTTTGATCTGTCATTAGTCTGCAAATTTAGATCAATTGCATGATTCGCAAAACGGTCGACCTTTCGCCAGGCCGCACAAGGGTTGTTGAATGTTGGAGAGTCATCTATCGGGCCATCTAAACTATTTTCTGCCACCAAATTCAATGGCAACAAAGCCGTTAAAGAAAAACTGCTTGTAGGGCACATCATAGACCTGAGGAATCTTTCCGAGGTAGAATTCAGCAGTAAGCCCCACCTCGATCGCTGTAATTGTTTCGTTAAAGCGACCGTAGTCAAATCTCATTGCGGTTTTAGCATTTACCCCTGGTTTAAATGAAACATGATTCCAACCGGCAAAAAAACCGGCTGCTCCCGATACCTGGTAGCTGTTTGATGAGGTATCATTAATCAGTTGAGACCAAGTTTGTTGGGTTTCGTTGTTATTTTGATCGATTACGTCAATGTAATAGGGCTTTAATATAGCCAGGGATAGCCCAGCGGTATACAACGCAGTTACTGCCACGCCATTCTTGTTGCCCTTGCCTCCGATTAGAAATTGCTGCCCCATCGCAATTTTAAATTCATAAAAGTTATTTAGTTTGTAAGCTACCACTGAGCTAAAATCTCCCGCCGACAGCCTTTTTTCCTTAGGGCTCTTTTTCTCGTTTAATTCAAACTGAAAAATCGTCGTCCTTTCCGGGGTTTTATATTTTCCTTTCTCAAAGGATAGTCCATAACCATCGGTTGCTACTTTAATTCCAAAAATATTGTGCTTGTTAAATATAAGATCACCTTCTTCTTCCATGCGCATAAGCCTGTTAATTCGGTCCCTTTTTTCAGATTTTCTGTCCTTTCT
>JAJPJP010000020.1 GCA_021324175.1 Chitinophagia bacterium | reverse complement strand
TTTATTCTTTTGGGTGTGCTCCTGCTGATCGTCTCATTCATGTATCAGCGGTTAAAGAAAATCATTGTAGATGATACTGGGAAAATATAAATTTCTGCCGCTCGCTGGTGTCCTGCTTTCATATAGCACGAGTGCTCAGTCATTCAAGTCAAAAGCATTTTTGGGACCTGTTGTCAAAGACGGCTTCTATTCGATTCTGCTGACGCCCGAACTTTCCTCGCATGTTAAGCCCGATTTTTGTGACCTGCGGATATCTGATAATAATGGGGAATATGTTCCTTATATCGTTAGAACGGGCATTATTTCAATTCAAGGCGTCTCATTTAGCCACCTGAGTGTCGTTTCAAACGCGATTACTGATAGTGGAAAATCAATTATCGTGTTAGAGAACAATTCACGGCTGGGAATTACTGAGTTCTACCTGAAACTCAAAAATACTTCCGTGAGCAGGGCCGCGGATTTGGAAGGAGGTGACGATGGAGTGCGCTGGTATTCAATTGCTGAAAACATAAACCTTTTTGGAACCACGATAACGGACAGTGAAAATTGTGTCGTAAAGGTCGGGTTTCCGTTGAGTTCCTACAGGTATTTCCGCCTGATTATATATAATGGCCGAAACGCACCTTTGAATGTCTTGTCGGCGGACAGTTATCTTCCCGAAAAGATTGATTCTATCATGCCCCTCGTTGAAAATGGGGTAAGTCGTTTTGAACGAAAGGACAGCAGTAACCATTTTACCTATCTACGCGTCGGCAATCCCCGGCTATTTCATATTTCCAAAATAAGGGTAAGGGCCCGTGTACCTATGTTTTTCAAACGAAACTTTGAAATTTTGATTCCGCGCCGCCAGACTAATCATTTTCAGGTTACACAAGCCTCGCAAATGCGATCTGTTCATCCCGATTCAACCCTTGAATTTAGTTTCAAAGTCCCCACATTTGATGACTCGGTATTTTACATTGTGATAGAAAACGGTGAAGATCCCCCATTCTCTTTTTCTTCAATTTCAACTGAACAGGATTACACGAATATCGTGGCGTACTTTTTTGCAGGCAGAAAATATGCACTTGAAATGGGAAATGATAGTATTGGCATACCTCACTATGAATTGCAGGAATTTCTCGACAGTATACCCAAGAGCATTCCTGAAATTCAAGTCTCGATGATTCAGAATATCGAATTAAAGCCGCCCGCTGTAAGATCCTCCGCCGGCTTAAAATGGATTTGGATTACTATCGGAATTGCAATGGTGATCCTGGTCATATTTACCGTGCGCCTGTCAAGAGACGTCGCAAATGCAAAAAAAAATTAAAAAACTGCGCAAGTCGAAACAAACTCGATGACCGTCAGTTAATGTTCTCAATTTTTGAATCCTTTGGACTGGTCAATGATAATGTCACTCGTCTTTTTGATAATTAGTATCTCAATTAACAATATTGTGGTAAAGCTCAGTCGTTACCTTTGAATAAGAAGAATTTGATACCCATTCTCACGTGATCATTAAAAAAGTTCCCGGTGCAGGAGAGGTACACATGATCTACGCAAATTCACTTATGGAGCAACAATTGAAGTGGCTAATTATCAGCATTATGCTTTGCAGTCTATCAGCATGTTCCCAAAATAAGGGGCCCGGCTACGGCTGGGACCTATTCAAAAATACACCCAATTGGGAACTGGCTCAAGCCTTGAAACAGGAAGATAGTTCTAAGATTAAAGAACTACTCAAGAATTCAAGTATTAATATTAATTTTCAGGAATCCGTGTTTGGACAAACATTGCTCCACTTGGCAATTGGAAATGACGAATTAATTTCGACTCGAATATTATTGGAAAATGGGGCAAAAGTAAACATACGAGATTCTGATGATGCGAGTGCCATACATGAGGCTTCGGAGTACCCTCGACTCAGGAAAAACGCCGTTCCGATTCTAAGTCTAGTAATAAGGTTTGGCGCAAAAGTCAACGACACATTAATTGACGTAAAAAGGGGGCACGACACAGTAGCCTTCGAGGTCCCATTGATGGAAGCGGCCAATAATTTACCCTGCGCCAAACTGCTACTTGAAAATGGGGCAAGCCCCTATTTTAAAGCTTATGGCGGGTATGGTCCATGGACTTTAATGTTGTCAGATAATATATTTGACGGGATTTATGTTGCAAAATATATTATAATAGACAAGGGAATGCTGATTCCGAACCCCATTACTTCTACTATTAATCCAGAAAAGCCTGGTGACATTTTCTACTTTTTGCACGGGAAAGATTATGGGGGAGATAAGGAGAAACAGAGGGCAAGACAAGATATTATTGATTATTTGAAGCGCATTGATTTTCCAAAGAACGGCGTATACCAAGAGTTGAATTAGCTATAATTTCTCTGGAGTTAAGCTGTATCTTTCCGATAGGACGGGCATAAACATTGAGTTATAAGCGCACAATTATTACATATCCTCATAATTATAATAACGTGGATCTAATTTTAACGACGCCTACGATGATGGCAACAATTCCTAAAATTACTCCGACATATGAAAATATTAGTGAGCTGAAAGATGAAATGATAAATTCATTCGGATTCTTCGGATTGTAACAAACCTCTACCATTTGGCCTTTTTTGAAATTCCCAAATATTACGCCTATGTTGTTCTTACCTTCGATCGTAACACCGTCTCTGGTGGAAAATCTGACAACTGGATATCTGACGCCGCGATCGTCAAAGTCAGTCGTTTCTAAATCCTTAATGATTCCTTCGACCTTAATTCCTTTTTCAGTCAATCTCTTAACTTTATACAAAAGGTTAATTAATCCATAGGTGCATAATGACGATACCAACAATACTATAATTGCGATAACAAGCTCGAGAGACATGGCTGCACCTTTTGGAGGTCGAATTAATATTTTAATTTGGAAGATCAAAGGTAAATCAATAAGATATTATGGCAATTTCAAATCAGGGGCTAACCGGCAAAAAAGGCCTAG
>JAJPJP010000347.1 GCA_021324175.1 Chitinophagia bacterium | reverse complement strand
GTATCAAATTTTTACAGCACGGTGAAATCATGACAATCGCTAACCAATACCGGATCCAGCGTTATGGAATCCACAACCTGAAAATGAATGTGAAATGATGTTCCATGGGCAACGGCTGATAGATTGCGCCATAATTCTGCGTGCCCCTCTCCGTGAGAATCGGTATGGATTGCTTCCGGTTGCGGGCCCAGGCCAAGTGTAAGCCACGCCTTGCTTGAGCATCCGGTTGTATCGGCTATCGGATTTACGGCACGTTGCAGCAGATAAGCATGATCAGGTTCAAGGTTAACCACATAGGTGTCAAGAGTAGCAATCCTTGCCGTGTCCGAAGCCTGACGAAACTTGATTAGACCGGTGGTGGCAAACGCTTTATCCCCCACGCCAAACAGGGGAACATCAAAATTATACAGGGTATCCGGCTGTTGAAAATCGATTTCTTTTTTGCAACCAGTCAGTATAGACAGTAAGGTGAGGGCGACGACGATGGCCGCGGCTGGTAAAAATTTTGCTTGCATTTGATTTGTTTTATTTCGTATTTGATATTGCGATAAAGCTATATCAGGTAGGCCTGGATGGGCTCTACCATTTAGCGGAATGAGGATACCATTGAGCGATCGGGGAAAATCAATGTCATCAGGTGTTATGCAGAATGGTGGGTTATCAACCTGGCCAGGTCTTCCTTTTGCCAGGCGAAACAGGATCGTTAGTGCCATCTTTCGATGCGGGCGTATCTCCTTCGCCTTTTATATATCGAATAGCAAATTGAATGTTTACCAGGTATGAATGATGTACCCTGAAAAAGGGCGTTCGAGAGACGGGAAGGTGGTGTCCGTTGCTGAGCTGGATGTCTGTATAGTCGTTTTGCTTGCGCAAAGCATGATTTCATGCAGGCGAACCAGTTCAAAACCATGCAGCGTGGGGAAAGCAATTTTTTGAAAGGAAAGATCTTTGCTTTTTTTAGTATTGGTGATACCGTCGATCCGATTACTCTCAACGCATCCGGGTTGCTGCCATGATGCTTGTTTGTAACTGTGAGGTCGGCAACTGAATTACAAACTCAGTAAATTCTCCTTCCTTGGTATTTACACTTATTTCTCCACCATGCGCCTTCACAATATCATAACTCAAGCTCAAGCCCAACCCAGTTCCTTGTCCGGTTGGCTTGGTAGTAAAGAAAGGCTGAAATATCTTGTCAATTACTTTCTGGGGTATGCCGGTTCCGTTATCTTTTACTCGGATTTCAACCTGATCACCCAACCTTTTTGTGCTTACTGAAACGGTTGGCTCATAACCTTCAGGTTGCTGTTTTTCCCTTTCATTTACAGCATAAAACCCATTGTTGTATAAGTTCAATAAGACGCGACCAATATCCTGCTGGATGATGTTTATTTTGCCAATGGCAGCATCAAAATCTGTTTTTATCGTTGCATTGAAGGAATTGTCTTTGGCTCTTAATCCATGATAAGCCAACCTCAAATACTCATCTGCTAGTGCATTGATATCAGTTGGCTCTTTCTGTCCTGCGCTTGAGCGTGAATGTTGCAACATTCCTTTCACAATTGCATCGGCACGTTTGCCATGGTGGTTTATTTTTAGTTCATTCTCTCTTAAGTTTGAAATTAATTCCAACGCTTCGTTTTGATCGCCGGTTTTAATAGCCCGGGAGGCTTCATCAATTAATTCCGCATTTACTTCCGAGAAGTTGTTCATGAAGTTTAGCGGGTTTTGTATCTCATGAGCGATGCCTGCAGTGAGTTCGCCAAGCGATGCCATCTTTTCCGAAGTAATCAGTTGCTTTTGTGTAGCTCTTAATGTGGTGAGGGTTGACTGCAATTCTTCTTTTTGCAGGGATAACGAAGTATTTGCTATTTTTCGTTGTCGGTTGTTTTTCCAGAGGATTATCGCTGCCAGGAAAAATATGGTACCACTGACTACCAATAGATAGATCCAGAACTTATTTCGGTAAGCTAATCTGGCAGCCTCGAGTTGCTGTTGCCGTTGCTGCTCATCCAAATCTAAATTTTTAAACTGCTGCGCTCGCCGCAAACTAAAGAGGCTGTCGTCTGTTTTAATGATTAACTCCTGGTATTTTACGGAACTGTCGTTGTTGCCGGTCTGTCTGAAATATTCGTTTATAGCCCTATAGGAGCGCGATAGCAGGTTGGGATCATTTAGGCTCTGTGCTATCTGCATCGCATTTCGTAAAAAATGAAGACTTGAGTCTTTTTGCCCTGATTGATTGGAAAGATCCGCCAAATAGAGATTACCTGCTGCTACTCCTCTAAGATAATCCTGTTCGATGCTTACGGCTATTGCCCTCCTGAAAAAGGCTGCCGCCATCCCCTTATCCCCGGATGCCGATTTAATTCTTCCGAGATTTAACAGTATACTGCCGAGGTATTTTTTATACCCGGTTTGAATAGATAAATCATAAGCTTTTTGTTCGCATAGCAAAGCAGAATCCAGTTTTCTTAAGGATAAATATAGTCGCCCTAACGTGATATTAGTGTTAACAAGAACTTTCACATAACCGCTTTGTCCTGCCAGCCGAAGCGCTTGCAGGAAGTGGGATTTACTTTGGACAGTGTCAAAAGTATTGTTATATAAAATACCCAAAATATGGTCATCCGTTGCTAAATCGCTAAGCCGTAGCATTTGTGATGTAACTGGGCGTTTTAGAAATACCGTCAAATCAAGATATTTATCGGGAAGGATCCTTTGTTCAGTGTTTGGATCCTCATCAATAGCAACTGCCGATAATAATCTTTGCAACGCCCTCGGATGATCGCCCAAGTTCGTCAATGCGTATCCCAATTCATGCAAGGCCCCTGCCTCGTTTAACCTGAGATTTAATTTTCTGGTGAGCACCAATTGTTTCTCCGCAAAATAAACTGAGCTATCTGGGTTTGTTTCAAGATAAGCGTCGATGATTTGATCATAGAGAATTATTTTTACCGTATCATTTTGAGCAATATCTATCTCACGTCGTAAACTATCAACATGGAGTTGTTGCGCTTTGCCATAGTTCATCAAAAGCACCAATAATAAAACCTTGAGGACTCGTTTGATCATTACACTCCTTTTTTCCTATAAACCGACCTCCATTAATTTCGTATTTTTTTGTGGATCCATGCGCAGGATTAATCGCAGATGCATGATTTGTCCTTTCCAAAACATTAAGATTGAATAAAAAGGAACTGAATAGTAAAACTTGGTCCCTTCAGCTTCCTTCGTCTCCACTTTTATTTCGTCGCCATGTGCCAGAATGTGATGTTATTGCGAAATAATAAGTCAAACCAGGTTCTTCCGGTCCAATACGTATTGTTTTGAATATTAAAAGATAAGCAAAACTATCAACAACGTTGAAATCTGTCCGCCTGATTAGCAGTTAATCGGACAGTGTTGATTAATTCAGATAGCAGCGAGAGGTAATTTATGAAACGGGCAATTGGACGATAAACTGCGTACAACTGCCTATTGCTATTCAATTCGCCAGAAATATAAGATTGTTCAAAAGAAAGATTCCGTTAAAGATTTTGTTGTGTCAACCTGTTTTGTCTGGCTTGTCAGCATTTTAGGATACATCGCGTGACAGACCATCTTAATAAATTAGATATACAATTATCGGTTAACTTCTTTTTTTTAGATTTACCAAAAATATTTTAAACAGGACGAATAAAATGCATAAAACTATCTTGGCAGTCACTGCTTTTTTTTTCCTATTGGGCACCCGATCTAGCGCACAGAGAACGGGTGCAAAACAACGGGAAATTGTCTCCGGAAACGACACTTGCAGAATCATAGATGAGTATTTGACGAGGCTTGAGCAAGTCAATCATTTTTCCGGAGGCCTACTGATCATAAAGGACGGCAGGAAGCTATTTTGCAAGGGCTATGGCTTTGCTGACAAAGAGCATCAGGTCCCATTTACACCGAATACCCTGGCTTCAATGGGAAGCATTACCAAAGCCTTTACTGCCGCAGCTATCATGAAACTGGTTGAACAAAATAAATTGTCTCCTGATGATCCACTCAAAAATTTTTTCCCCAATGTGCCGCAGGACAAGGAAAATATTACGATTCATCAATTGCTTACCCATTCATCCGGATTTCACGAATTCTTGAAAAATGATCAGGGTGATTATCAGAGAATAACAAAGGATGAATTTTTAGCGCAGGCATTTTCTGAGCCCTTAGCTTTTACACCAGGAGAAAAAGCAGTTTACTCCAATGTAGGAATGAGTATTCTCGCAATGATCATTGAAAAAGTCTCTGATCTTGACTATGAGAGCTATTTGAAGGCAGATCTCCTTAACCCTATCGGCATAAATAATCTCGGCTATCACTATCCTCCTTCCTCGACCGATACGATTGCGGTTGGTTACCAAGATGGAAAGATTTGGGGTACCCACCAACAGCATTTTAACCAGGCAGGCGGTGGTCCCTATTGGAAACTGAAAGGGAATGGGGGTCTGGAAATCTCACTGAATGAAATGTTCATTTGGGCAAACGCGATCACCAATCATAAAGTATTGTCCTCCCTCTCCATCCAAAAGATGTTCACGCCCTATATCCGAGAGGAAGGGAATAACGGAGAGTCATTTTTCGGTTATGGCTGCAATATCAGCAAAAGTAGAAGAAACACAACTGTGGTTGGCAATGGTGGGAGTAATGGAATCTATTTTGCCCGGCTTCTTCGCTATACAGAGGAGGGACTTGTCTTTTACATGGTCACTAATGAAAGCTCCGTCAATACTAATATGGTTCTGCCCAATGTCTCTCAACTTTATTTTCTGGGAAAGATCGTGCAGGACGCAATGACTACTCAGCAAAAATTCGAAAACCCAATGTCAAAACATGTTTATGAATTGTTGGACAGACCCGGGATAAAGGACTTGAAAACTGAGCTGGAAAAAGAGAACCTGAGAATTGATGACGATATGATCCTTTTGGATGTTGGGCAGACTTTAATTAATGAAAAAAAAGTAGACAAGGCACTCTTGCTTTATCAATATTACACAAAAGCATTCCCTAATATCGTAGTTGCCTGGAATGATATGGGGGACGTATATCTGATGAAGGGCGATAAAGAAGCAGCGATTTCCTGCTACAAAGAGGCCCTTAAACTGCGTCCTGGTAATGAAAGGGCTAAAGAAAATCTCGCCAGGTTGGGTCAGTGAGGTGACAAAACCGACAGGCTATTTTTCGATACAATAGGCTACCAAGCTGTCGAGTACCGCGTAGGCCTGCTCCTAAAATGAGCAATTATGGGACTTCTTATAAGAGATATTTGAAACTCAAAAGGTAATCTCGCTTGTACCTCCAATACTTAGGAAGTTGTCCCAGTTATTTTCATGTCTTTCTTCTCCATTTCTAATGCTAAGTAAATATTCAGGCTCTGGGCCCAGGACAATATTCAATCTACGGGATAACTTATAAACAACCAGTGTGGTAAGTGCCACGTAGTCGGCATGAAAAGTTCCGGTACCTATGAGCGCGTTGCGCATCGTCTATCGTCTTGTTCCTTTCAAGTTTCAACTCTTTGATCTTTTGTCTCCTTTCCTTATGCTTCAGGTCTTTGTCCATTTTAACCGATGCTATCCTGTCCAGATTTCATTTCGGGAAAATTTGACTTTGAAAAAACATTCAATTATTGTTATGAACGCAGAAAAAAGTCAGGTCGATCATGCGGCAGGCCATCGTTTAGAGACCCGAGCGTTAATGGACTTTAATTTAAAATACGCCTAACTTCTACATGCATCAATTATTTTGCGGAGTTTGACGACAATGCTTACATTTAGTTCAAGCACCACTTCGTGGATAGCTTTGTTTAAGATAACTAACTGCTATGAAAGTGAATCGTTATTTATTCCCCGCATTTCTATCCGTCATTGCGGTAGCTTCTTTTGGTCAAAAAAATGTCCAATCTTATTACGACGTAAATGGCAACGAAAGTTCTAGGGAAGGAGCATATTATTTTACGATAATTAACAAGGAAAGTGACACGTCATGGCTGATCGCCTATTACAATAATAGGGGTCCATTGAGAAAAATAGAGCATTACAGAGACAAGAAGTGCACCGTCAAAAATGGGAGTTTCGCATTCTATAACTTGCGTGGGTTTATTGATTCAGCTGGTGAGTTTCAAAATGGAAATCAAAATGGGAGGTGGATAGTTTATGGTGAGAATTGCAGAGAAATGCAGGAAAAGATATATCAAGATGGCGTAGTGACTGAAGTAAGAGACCTTGATTTTCAAAAAGCAGCAATGCAAGATTCGTTGGCTGATCGTTCTAAAAAATTGAACGAGATTGATTCAAAGTACCCCGGAGGTGAGAGTGCTTGGCAACAATATATATTCAGAAATATGAAAATTCCCGAATCAGTCACTAACGATTTTCCAAATGGGCTCAGTGGGACAGTAGTTGTGGGTTTCAAAATAGAACTAGACGGGACGGCTGATGATATTTACATCTTAAGATCAAGGCTTTATGAATTAGATCAGCAGGCCAAAGATTTAATTAAATATTCTGGGAAATGGATTCCTGCGAGAAAGGATGGCATAGCAGTTAGATCTTATAAAAAGCAGCCGATCATATTCCACATAATGGATATGTAAATCTTACTCAGCCAGTCGTACAATGACAGTAGTCGGCGAATTTTAGATCGAATCTGCCTTCTGTAATCACCACAGAATCGAGTGCATTCAAACTAATGCCGCTATACATAGTCAGACTAAAAACACCCGATAGGATCCCATTAACCGTATCGAGTCTTGTCACTTCGAAATCGTTGTTACCCAGACCCTGATATGTTTGATAGATTTGATCATTTTCTTTAGTATTTTTTTGGCTCGATTCGATGGCTACTGCAAGACTGAGGATGTCAGAAAGAGTGAAACATGGGGGACACGACATTCCGGTTGAAACTATTGATAGAAGATATCAACGGGGCATGATTAATTTTTTTTCAATTTATCAACAACTATGCGACTATTGGTTATGGATCAATAATTCCACCAATTCCCTCCAAATCATTGCATCCGGGGAATTTGGTATTGTAAATGAGATAAAAATTCCTGACCTTTGGAGTACGATTCGAAAGCAAGCAGATGCCTTTAAAGCCGGAAAATAAGTTACTTCAGGACAAGATCATCGCTGGAATTGAAAAAGCCAGGAGAAAGCTTTTTGAAGAAAGAGCAGCCACTAATGATACTGTCGTAATAAGCATTAATGGTGTTCCTGTCAATGTGCCTGCGCGTGAACTTTTAAAGTCAACAGAAAACCTCTAGCAGTTTCTTTCGATGAACTTCAATAGCTTTATCCAGCATTGGTGCCGGTAGGCGACAGGACGGTCTTTTTATATAGGCTTTACTATACGGTAAATCAATCATTTTCGGACCAAACGATTCTGATTCTCATGTCAAAGCAATGAATCATTTCGTTTGCCAGCATGCCAACCTACTTTTTTGATTGTACAAAATACTTTCTCAGGGGCAGGGAGATCTGCCAGGCCTGGGCATTCGCGGGGAAAAAGTATAAAAGCAAAAGACTAAACCAGAAAAAAATATGTACATACGCCTGGTTTGCGTTTCCGACATCTATTATCCCGAGATAAGCAATAAGCGATATGGCGAACATGATGATCGTCATGGTGCCCATGATTGGTCTGGTGAAAAAACCCGACAGTATGCTTAGGCCGCAGACTATTTCGAATCCTTTTGCAAGGCCCGTCAGCCAGATATTGGAAGAAAGACCGGCCTTGTCCGAAAACCAGGCAAAGATCACATAGAGTGCATCTTTGCCGCCAAATTGAAGACCGGTATAAAGCAGCAGGCTGGAGAACCAGAATCTCACGACAATTAGCGGCAGTTCGGGAAAACGTTGCCTGGTATTTTTAAAAATGATCCTGTCAACGCTCCATTTCCCGGCGCCATAATAAATAAACATGACTGCCATCAGGAAAAAGGAAATCGTGATCGATCCGTCTCCACTGTAAAGATGGTGCCTGTTAGCAGTCAGGGTCGCCACCATCATCACGAAGGCAACAAAAGATCCGGCAATCTTTGTGGCAAGACCCAAAAAAATAAGAAGGCCGCCAAAAAACTCGCTTCCCTTTGCCAGATAATACATCAGGACGGGGAAGGGGAAATGAAGATCATTTCCAAACCAACCCAAAAAGAAATCTTCATTGCTCCTGTCAAAAATGAACCGTCCATTGCCCATCATGGTATAGCCAAACCACAGGCGCAGGAGGAAGAAAATGATTTCCCTGTTTTGATGTTGATCGTTATCGCTTATCATTCGGACCCCTTTTTTGAAAATCTGGTCAGTTCGACAGGTTAAGCGCGGGTTTAAGCTGTCCGCGATGACAGGTCGTGCAATTGACAACCGGGCTTTTATTTTCCAAACCTGTGATATTTTTCAACAGGTCATTGTTGATCGTGGCATTCATTTGACTCATCTGCCGGGTGATGTCTTTGGCGGTCTTTTCTTCTGAAGAAAAATCTTCTGGATTGTGGCAGTGCCCGCAGCTGACTCCCAGTGATTTGCTATATCCTAATTCCATTACTTTCAGCAACCTGGCGGCCGGCATTTTGAGGATTTTAATATTTTTAAAAACCGAATCCGAACGCATATTTTCTTTCCCCTCTATTGACTTTAGTACCAGCTTCACATATTTGGCGCGGTCAGCCGCCAGGGAATCCTCCTGGTCCGAACGATCATGGATCCCCCCGATTGAGGGTAATGAATTAAATGCCAGTACCACCAGGGAGAGAAAACTCAAGACACCTAATTTAAACATGGTAACCGTTTTGATGAAGTGATATTATACGAGTGGTGACTAAAAATATTGGAATCAAGTCAGACACGATCATTGTTTGGTCAGGGTCTCCGTAATGGTCCGGATATTTCCGGAACCGTTATAATAGAGATAATTCAGGCTAAAGACGCCGGCGGAATAGGTGCAGGGTCCGTTATTGGCCAGCGAAGCAAAAGTGGGATCCGAATTTGTGGTGGGACCAACGGTGACGCTTCCGTCACCATGAACCGTCAAATCCATGAAGTCCCCGGCCAGATCGGCGAGCTGGACCTCGGAAGTCGAATCATTGACATACGACATCGGAACGGTTCCGCCGACCGCCGAACTGGCGGCGACACCCGAAGAAATGGTGGGACCCGCATATAGCGTCCTGGTTCCCGCGGCCGAATAATTTCCGCTGTATTGATTGGCGGGCGTCACAATTAAAATAAAGTAATTAAGATTGGTGGCCACCACACTGCCTCCTCCTTTTGCCTGGGTAATCAGCAGGGGAAGGGCATAGCCCTGGCTGAAATCTATCCCGGATCCAAAAAACGAAACGGCGAAATTAACCAGGTTCTTTCCCGGGGCGATCACAATGGTCCCATTATCCTGTATCGTGTAATCGGCAGACGGAAGAATGGTATAACTGGTTCCATGAGCCTGATTATAGTTGTCCAGCGTCCCCTGATCAGGGGCAATGGTGACCGTCACTGGCGCCGACAAATACAGGTTTGCCGTTCCCAGGGATACTTCGACACTGTCCAGGCTGGGATTAGCCTCGCTGGACGTGCCTAAGACGCCAACCGACTGGGAATTCGAGCCCTGGCCATCACCCTGGAAACTGATGACCGGCGGGCTTTGTGAATAATCCTCGACGGGACCGGTGTCCTTTACACATGAACTGAACGAGAAGATGCATGCTGCTCCAAAAAGCATCAGGGGAACGCCCTTTTGAAATATGCAATATCTATTTTTCATAATGACTTTTTTTCGGTGGTTATATGTTGTTATCCTGTTTTTTTGGGATCCTTCCCGTTTCTATTGATTCCAGAATATTTTGGCGCTGAACTGGGCATTGGCCCCCAGCTTGGGCACATTGACCCCGTTGGTGTTGATCTCCACTTGAGGATAGAGGTATCTTACCGGGATCTGGGGCTCAAGATGCGTTGGTGCAGAAGTAATCGGCAGCGTGGGAATACCGGTCCTCCTGAAATCGGTCCATGCCTCGACCCAGTTGATCCCGTTGAGCGCAGCCCATTTCTGGGTCAGAATGGCTTCTAGCTTATTTGGCGATGCGTTCCAGTCCACGTCATTAATCCCCGACGTATAATAGGCGGTGGCATCCCCGCTGGCATTAAGAGGTCCATAAACAGAAACGCCGTTATAGAGATAGACATAGGACTGTGTAATGGCGGATTCATAGAGCGGTTCTGACATACCCGTGATCCAGCCTCTTTGCGCGGCTTCCGCCTGGAGGAACAAACTTTCAAAATCAGAAAAGATCAGCTGGTCCTGGGTAAATCCCTTTAGCAGCCCGGGGCCTATCGCGGACGTGTTGGAATTGGGAACGGCATTGGGGTCGCCCTCGTTATTCCCGGCAAAAGATGCGTTCAGATCGGTGTAGAAGAAAAAGCCCCTGCTGTCGTTGGTGTTCAGATAGTAATTGACGCCATAGGTGTTCGCGCGATAATAATTCTGGGTTACAGTCGTGGCGGTAAGAGTATAAAATAAGCCGTAAAAGGGATTGAACTTCCCGGTGGAGGCCTGGTAACCCGGGTTTACCGTAGCACTTTGACCGGGTCCTATAAATCCAAAACCATTGGCCTGAATTTTTGCGAGTTCCGCCTGGATAAAGGTTTGCTGACCGGACACCTGCGATTGATGGATGAGCAGTTTTAGTTCCACCGTATTAGCCAGCTCTTCCCACAACACCATCCTGGAAGTTGGATCCCCTGCGCCGTTTGATTTTGCACTGCCATATACCAGGTCGTACCGATCATCTGTGTTGATAATGGTAGAGGTCGCGGTACCGTAGTAGGATTTGGCTTTCTCAAAATAGACGATCGAACTGTCTAATTCGCTGACGAGGTCGTTATAGATGGTTTGCGCATCATCATATTTGGGTTGGACGATGGTGCCGACTTTAAAGGCTTCGGTGTAGGGAACATCATTGTAGACATCAACCAGCGTCGACATGATATACGCCTTCATCACTTTGGCCACGCCGACATAGAAGGGCAATCCGTTTGCCTCGCCGATCTGCTCGATATCGATATAGTTTCGGAGATTGGTATATTGATTGGACCATTCGGCGTTCGTATAGGCATTGGAAATATTATAGGTTTCGGTCTGTACATCCGGTACATAGTTTCCGCTGCGCGACCAGTATCCCAGCCAGCAGGGAAGGTTCAGGTAGCTGCCGGCAGTATTGGCGGCGGTGCCCACCAGGGCTGCGGACAGAATCACGTTGGGCGTAACCGACTGTGCCTGGTTGGGATTCTCATTAATGTCCAGCGATTTCGAACAGCTTGCTGCAAAAAAAGCAAGAGCGGATATCGCGATGAATAGTTTTTGCATATTCGGCAGTTTTTAATCTTAATGATGGATTGATTCTTTTAGAAAGTCAGGGTCACGTTAAAGCCATAAATTCTTGTCGGAGGCGTCTGGAATTCAGAGGTTCTTCCCACTGCATTGCCGTTATCGTCCGAAAATTCAGGGTCAGACCAGAAGTTTGACTTCGGCCTGAGCATCAAAAGATTTCTTCCGTTGATGCCGATTACTGCCCTTTTTATAAAATTGACGGTTGAAAGCGCCTTGGCCGGAATTTCGTAGGTCAGTGAAATCTCCCTGAGCTTCCAGAAAGCCGCGCTGGTAATGTAGACGCTCCCGATACCGGGGGTATAAACATTTGGCCAGAAACCTGCTCCCCCGATATTGCCGCCATTTTGCACGGATACGGAAGTGTTGGATACATATTTTCCATTGCTGAGATATTCTGAATTGGGGAATATAAATCGCTGACGGCCGTTCTCCGCTGAATGGTAAGAGATGCCCGTAAAATCCAGGCTCGAGCCGAGTTCATTCATAATCTGGTTGCCGCCGCGGTAATCGCCAACGGCTGATAAGGTAAACCCTTTGAAATTGACCGATGTCGTGACGCCCATGATATAGGTCGGGTTGGTATTCCCATAAGTAGTCAGATTTGAATTGACCGAAGGATAACCCGTTACCGCGTCCACGATCACTTTTCCATTCGTTGAATCCCTGATCCAGTCCGTCGTTTCTATGACCGGGTACGGTTTGCCCTTGACGGCATAAATGCCCCCGGTCTGCCCGGTGAACCCGGAGAGAATAAGCTGATCGACTCCAGGCAGCAAATTGTCGAGCTTATTGATATAATGGGAATAATTGACGCCGACGTTCCAGGTGACCTGGCTGTTCTTGATTAGTGTCACATTAAGATCCAGTTCAAGTCCCTTATTGGTGACCTGGCCCGCGTTCACGACTTTACCTGAAAAACCGGTGGCGGGAGAAATTTCCGCTGTCAGGTTCTGATTTTTGGAAATGCTGTGATAATAGGCTCCCGAAAAATTGATCCTGTTGTCATACAAACCAAAGTCCAGCCCTACTTCCTGCGCCGAGGTGATCTCCGGTTTGATCAGCGGATTTAAGTAGGTGTTGGATTGCGAATAACCCCCGATATTTCCAAAAGGGAATCCTCCGGGGGGAACGAAGGTGTTGATGAGCGAGTAGGCGCCGTAGGGATTGGTGCCAAGGTTGATATTGGACACCTGCGTAATACCCAGCCTTACTTTTCCAAAGGACAGGACCTTATTGGCGGTAAGGGAAGGTATGGCCTGCGTGAAGATGAAGGAAAGGTCTCCGCCGGGATATTCGAAATGCCTCGTGCTCGGATCCAGAACGGAATTCCACTCGTCCCTGTTGGAAAGATGCAGAAACAGATAATCGTTGAATCCAAGGGTCACGTCTTCATAAATGGAGTATTCTCTTTGTTTAAAGGTTGATTCGCCGTAACCGGGAGTACCCAGCACGCTGGAAATATTGTAGAAGCCCGGAAACTGCAGATTATCCCCTTCGAGGTCGATCGTCCGCTGGTACCGCTGGGCATAGTTGGTCCCCGCGATCGCCTTGATGGAAAACTTGTTGAAACTTTTGTCAAAGGAAAGCAGGGCGTCATTGTTGAGTCGTTGTTCAAAAAAGGTCTCATCGTATTCAGATGGCGCGAGAAATTGCAAACTGCTGGGAATATTGCCCGCATTCCAGGGGTCGGCGATTGCCCAGGGCGCAAAGGTGATCCCCGCCCTGGTGATTTTTTGCTGGAGCGTAGATTGTGTCAGTCCGATCCTGTCAGACACGACAAGCCCCTCAGCGATCTTGAAGGAAAGGTTGACATTGCCAAGGACATCATAGGTATTGACCTTATTCCTTGAGTTGTCGATTGTCCAGTAAGGATTTGTCGCGTAGGCATTGAAGTAGCCATTGGGCGTGGCATGAATATTATTCTGCCAGTCCTTGAATTCCGTGATGGGCACCCAACCGGGGGTGTTCATCACTTCAAAATATATCGGGCGTCCGCTAAAAACACCCCCGCTGGATTGGTTATAACTCAGACCTGCTATGTCATCTGCCTTTTGATTGTAGGAAAAACTGTATTCCGCTTTGAAGCGACCATAGTTCCTGGATCCGTTCAGCCGGATGTTGTCCCTGCGCGACATGTCTTTTGGCACGATGCCATGAACCACGGCATCCTGGAACCCCAGATAAAAAGTTCCCCTGTCGTCGCCCGTCGAAAAATTGACATCAAGCTGGTTGGTCACGCCCGGCGTCTTAAAGAACTGCTTCAAAGGATTTTTATATGTGTAGGGCACAAACATCGTGTCTAAACGGTTCACCGAGCCATCGGGATTAAAGACAGGAACACCGAGTCCAAGTGGCGTGGACGCGCCATTGTAAGGCGGACCATAACTTTGGTTTTCATAAGGCACCGCTTCAACCGTTCCGTCGGGATTCGTATAGGCACCTTCTCCTCCATAGGAGCCGAACCTGTTTTGCAGTTTAGGATAATAAGAAAGGGCGTTCCATTGCACCGAATTGCCCACAACGGTAGTCGATTTTGCCCTCGTGCCGTGTTTGGTCGTGATGATCATGACGCCGTTCGAGGCCTTTGATCCGTAAAGCGAGGCAGCCACCGCGCCCTTTAAAATATTGACTGACTCTACGTCTTCGGGATTGATCTTGGAAATATAACTGACATCATCCACCGGTACGCCATCGATAACCAGCAGGGCCTGGTTATTTCCCGTGATCGACCGGTTCCCCCTCAGGACGATCCTCGTCGAAGGGTCAACGCCGTTATCGGTCAGGTTGATCTGCAAACCTGAAACCTTTCCTTCCAGGCCGGTGGAAATGTCGATCACTTTAGCCTGGGTCAGTTCGCGATTGCTGATTTTGGCCGTGGCGTATCCCAATTCCTTTGCCTGGCGCTTGATCCCAAGGGAAGTAACGATGACTTCCGTCAAGACATTCTCCGACCGGGTTACGGTCACATCGGCGCTACCACTGCCGACGGTGAATTCGATGTTGGCGATCCCGGTCCCTGAAATGATCAGCGTTTCCCCTTCCCGGGCCTTGATGGTATAATTGCCCTCGGCATCGGCACTTGTCCCGGTTTTAGTCCCCTTGATCCTGACCGAAGCAAAGGGAATGGGCTGTCCCTGTTTGTCTAGTATTCTGCCCGTTACATTTTTTACCTGAGGGAAAGCTGTAAGAAAAAAGAATGATAGCACTGCGGTGAGTGGAAGAATTCTTCTCATGTGAAGTAGTTTAGTTGGTTTTGAAAAAAGCCCCCGGATAGACAAGCGGAAAAAAGCGCAGAACCGGTGTTCAATGAATAATCCGGCTGAAGGATTAATAATTTGGGGTCGATGACCGGAAAAGGGGCTTGAATAAAGCAGCGAAGTAATGACGACAAAGGAAACCAAATGACGGAGACGAACGGGACCCGGAATTCTTGCAGCGTTCAGTCCGGCACCCCGATCAAAAATCGTGGGAATAATCCCTGGAAGCGGATTTTACCTGGATCATCTATCCAAAATCATTACTCACCATGAATAAAAAAAGTCCGGTTGCAAAAAAGGCTAGCTTTCCAAAAATTAATTCTAAAAAAATTGATTTTCTCAATGTGACGGCGTGTACTTTCCAGTACGCGCTTTTTGTTTAAATGACTAGCTTTGAAACGATTCCTTTGAACGATTCGCTCCGTTAATTTCTTCTCAATAATTCTCCATGCTAAACTCCGATGAAGGATGAACGGCAATAAAACATACCGCTATTATCTGATGGCCGGCTTTATCATCATTTTCTTCGGGACTACAGCAGGATTTTGGGTTGAATTGAATAACGGCGGACATGAGTATTCCACGGGAAGGATGTTCGGGTATATTTTGTTTTTGGCACTTACGGCAAGCGTCTGGTCAGGGACGATACTTATGCTGGGTATTATTTATAAGGAGAAAAAATGGTACCGCCTCAGCTATCTGCGCATCTTCAGCACGGTTTTTCTTGCAAATTCGTCATTGTGCGCAGCGCACGCCGCGCTGGCTGCGATCATCCTAAAGAAAATTTCATTCTTCACGTATCCGGCGCCAACGCTGCAGGTTGTCCTGGTGACGTTCCCTTTATTTGTCTGGGTGTCGCTTCTGGCGACCATACTGGGATTCCTCAAAGAGGAACTTGAGTTCAACAACACGAGATTTGAAGAACTGAAATTTGCGAAAATGCAGGCAGAAATGGACGCCCTGAAAAACCAGGTCGATCCCCATTTTATCTTTAATTCGTTAAACGCGCTTTCCTACCTGATTGCAGAAAGCCCGAGGCATGCGATCCTCTATAATGACAACCTGGGAAAGGTCTATGAGTACATCCTGAACAACAGGAATAACGACCTGGTCAGGCTCACTCAGGAAATGGAATTCATGCATAACTATTTTTTCCTGATAAAGATCCGTTTTGCGGACGCCGTACAATTGAATATTCATATCCTGAACATGAAGGCCAGGAACTGCCTGATACCGCCGATTTCCCTTCAGATTCTCGTGGAGAACGCGATCAAACACAATCAGTTCAATGCCGACCATCCCCTGGTCATCAATATTTCGGCGAATGATTCCTATGTGGTGGTCAAGAACGACGTGCGAATCAAGGAATTTGAACACGGCTCACCCGGAACCGGTCTCATGAACCTCAATAACCGGTATCAATTGATCACGAATAAACAGATTACCATCGAACAGGACCCGCGGAAATTTTCCGTAAAACTCCCGCTGATCTACCAGTGAACCCCTACATGTCTTTGACCCATTTCCTAAAACCGCTTGTGTTGTTCTGGCTGACGGTAATCTCTGTAGGCTGGGGGAGTGCCATTTCAAGGGCGAGTTGGTTGTTTCCCGCTTTTTTATACTTTTTGATGTAGTTGATGCTGACGATATACTGCCTGTTGGGTCGGAAAAATGATTCATGATCCAGGTAGTCATAAATTTCTGAAAGGTTTTGTACGTCAACGACTGACTTCTTATTTTCGCGGTCCACGAGAAAAACAAGCGACCGGTCGGTGTAGAAATAAGCGATATTCTCCATTTTGATGATCTGGAAATCGCCGCTTTTGCGCACAATGATCCTGGACCTTTTTTTATAGCCGGGATTGACCAATTCCTGCAGGTTTTCGTAGTTGTCCAGGAAATATTTTTTAAGGCTGTTGAATTTCTCGATCGCGTTTTCGAGTTTCTGAGCACTCACCGGTTTGAGGATATAGTCTATGCTGCAATATTCAAAAGCATTAAGGATGTAGCGGTCATAGGCAGTTACAAAAATGATGGGACAGGGGATCTTGCAATTTTCGAAAATATTAAAGCAGAGACCGTCGCTCAACCTGATATCACTAATGACCAGCTGCGGCGAAGGATGCTGATTGATCCATTCGATGCTTTTTTTTACGCTGTCGGTTATTCCCACGATGTTAAAATCACCGCCGATCCGCTTTATTTGCATGGTGAGATTATCAATGGAGGCTTTTTCATCCTCGATGAGCAGGATATCCGGCATATACTTAATTTTTTGTCTCTGTTCAGCGATCTTAACCGATCGCTGAAGAAAGATCGATCGAAAGTTCATTCATAAAATGCTCTTCCGTGACTGTGATCGTAAAATTAAAGCTTTGCGGATAAATCAATTCCAGCCTTTCGGTTATATTCTGCAGATAGTCTTTGCCATTGCCTTCCAATACGGAGGAATCCGGAGGTTTATTAAATAGGATACGCATGAGGAATTCGGATTTCTTAACCCGGATATCAATCCTGAGTTTTTTATCCGTGAGCTGTAATTGTTTCAATTTGCCCAGGCTTCCGTCGACCAGCGGCAAAACGATCAGAGGAGCGATCTGTTGCTCTTCTATATCTCCTTCTGTTTTTAGTTCGATTTGGCACTTGCCGCTTAAAAGCGAGTTTTCTATTTCCAAATAATCGGTCAGGGCCGCCAGTTCATCCTTTAGTTTTAGCCTGGATTGATTGCCGATAGAGCTCATATAGAGGAGCAGGTCGCTGATTTTTGCTGTCCCGGTCGATAGAGAGCCATTTTTGTTGAAAGCGGGGATGATATTGTAAAAAAAATTGCCGAGAAAGAAGGACTTCGTGTCCTCGTCAAGGGAATGCCGGAACTGCATTTTATCTTTTTCCTTGTGCAGCAGCAACAATTCCTGTTGCTTTACATACCACATCTTTCCCAGTTTGATGGACGCGGCAAGACAACCCTGCATGTTAAAATCGGCAAAATAATCCAGGATAACCGCAAATATATTTTGAGGCAGGACGGTCGTTGGGAAACCAAATGACCTCCTTACCGCAGGAGCCATGTACCCATGAAATAAGCGGAGCACGGCGATGCAGATCAGGCTGGATAGCAACCATAATAGAACCATCGAAACATAACGCCCTTTGTTCAGGTATCTGGGTATCAGAAAATAGATAATGAAATAGCAAAAGGCCATATGGACCGGGAGGCTCAGGAGTATCTCGGTGAGAAAGACAATGAATTTATTGATAAACGGCCCCTTTTCAGGTCCGGAGAGCGATCCAAGCCCGGCATAGTATAGGATCCAGGCAATCCAGAACAAAAAATGCCTGGAAAGCTTGTATTTGATGTTATTTGAAAAGATGATGGAGTGCAGCGTCAATGATCATGGGTTTTAAAGTTCAGGACGAAGGACCGGAGTTGTAAAGATACGCGCCTTCAAAAATGAAGCGAAGAACCACTTTACAATTATTTGCGTGGATGGAATTCCCACTCATCTCACCTGGACCGTCCTGACTTTAAGCTTGGGTAATCTGAATTCGGATAATGCTGTTGAATTGAATCGATCAACTGGCGAACAGCGTATTTACATCTTTCAGGTAGAAAAATGCATCCTTCAAATTACATTTGACCAAAATGGCCAGAGTATTTTTTTACCTTGTACAAAGCTTTTCAAGGCTTTAGGTAGATGATTAAATTACCTGCATAAATAAATTGAAATGAGAAATTTGATGGTGGCTTTTGTGCTCTGGCCCCTGTTCTCCTGTTCAAAAAGAATTTATCTCGATAAAATAGAAACCTACTTTAATGCTTCGACGCCCGAATTGAAATCCAAATATATGGCAGAAGACTATCATTCCTTCTTCGTTAAAAAAATGGGTGAGGGCGATGATAAAACTGCTTCACTAAAATCATTTGAACAATGGGATGCACCCCTTCATCCCGATATACGGATTATACACTACTCTAACAATAAAAATGATTGGACAATTAGCCTGAATGAACAAAATGACTTTACGAAATTGATTGGTTTTCCCGGTTGGAAAGCAACGGAGCTTATAACTTTTAATGCCCAAGGTTTAATAAAAGACGCCGTTTATATTCCTGATTCAACGAATCTGGATTATAAGATATGGCTTCAACCTGCATTAGTCTGGTTGCAGGAAAATATGCCTGCTCAATTGAATGAAGTCTACCAAAATCATAAATTGATACAAACAGAGGCATCGGCGAATAAGTGGAAAGAGCTTTTACAAAATTGGCGTCAGCGCATGAAACAATAATGAAAAAAAATGCCTTTTTGCTCAAAAATGACTTTATTGTAAGTCGTTGATTAATTGCCATAAAACGTTATACTAAAATAATTATATGAGAAACTTATTTTACAGTTTATTTCCGGTACTGCTTGTCATTGCCGTTATAGAACCTATAATTGCCCATGGGATAGGGTCAGTATTAGTAAACAAGGAAGCGCATCCGCCAACCGATACAACAAAGCGACTAAAAGTGCTTTTTTATTTACAGGATGGTGTTGAAGTGCTGGATTTTGCCGGGCCTATGGAGGTATTCGCCGCTGCTGGTTTTGATGTTGCCACTGTTTCAAAAACAAAAAATCCAATCGTCTCCCAGGGTATTTTAAAAATCATCGCTGACTATAGCATAGATGATGCCCCTCAAGCAGATATCCTGGCTTTTTTTGGAGGTCATGACGGCAACGCCACAAATGATCCGGCTGTAATTCAATGGATAAAAAGCAAAACTTCTCCCGAATATTATTTTTCTGTCTGTACAGGCGCTTTTATTTTGGGAAAAGCAGGATTACTGGATCATCTTACAATAACCACCTGGCATGGAAGGATTGAAGCGTTAAAGCAGGCTGTACCACAAGCAAAAGTATTATCGAATGTCCGATTTGTTGACAATGGCAAAGTAATCACTACAGCAGGTGTTTCGGCTGGAATTGACGGCGCTTTGCACCTAGTAGCAAAAATACTTGGCGAAGATGCAGCGGTGCAGGTAGCAGAATATATGGAGTATGATAATTGGGTACCTGGGAGAGGATTGGTGATCAGTCCCAAACCTTCCGGTCATTAAAATATCTGTACTATACATAGGCTAAGATTGAAATAGCGAATTAATTAACCATGATAAAGAATATAATAATAGTGCTGCTGATAGTTTGCAGTTATAATTGTTTTGGGCAATCCAAAAAGGGCGATTCACCCAATTATGATGCCCAATTAGCTAAAAAATTAGGAGCCGATGAATACGGGATGAAAACGTACGTTATGGTATTTTTAAAGACGGG